>NZ_JAZQNU010000018.1:0-6134 GCF_045627485.1 Pedobacter sp.
CCCGCTTTAGAAACCAGTTTCACATTGATCCGCGCTTCGCGGTTCGCATTTTTAAGGTCAAAAATCAATTGTGCAAGATCTTCGATCGAATAGATATCATGGTGAGGTGGCGGCGAAATCAAGCCCACACCAGGCGTCGAGTGACGCACCTTTGCAATATATTCATCAACTTTATGACCAGGCAGCTGCCCACCTTCACCAGGTTTAGCCCCCTGGGCCATTTTAATCTGCAACTCATCAGCGTTGGTTAAATAATTGCTGGTTACCCCAAAACGGGCAGAAGCAATTTGTTTAATGGCCGAACGCATGGAGTCACCATTAGGCAATTTGTCAAAACGCACTTCATCTTCCCCACCCTCACCGGTGTTACTTTTACCACCAATGCGGTTCATGGCAATGGCTAAGGTAGAATGCGCCTCCTGGGAAATTGACCCCAGCGACATGGCACCGGTAGCAAAACGTTTGAAAATACCTTCTACAGGTTCCACTTCATCAATCGGCACTGCCGGACGGTTATATTTAAAATCAAAAAGGCCCCTGATGGTAAACGCTTGTTTACCCTGTTCATTCACCAGTTTTGAATATTGTTTATAGGTTGCATAATCGTTTCTGCGGGTAGAATTTTGCAACAAATGGATGGTTTGCGGGTTAAACAAATGTTGCTCCCCTTTACGTTTCCATTTGTAATTACCCCCAGTAGGCAATATACTATCCGGGCGATGTGCCGGACCAAATACCCTGCTGTGTTTAATTAAAGCTTCAGTGGCAATTTCATCCAGGCCTAAACCACCAATACGGGATACCGCACCGGTAAAGAACTTGTCGACCACAGATGGATGGATACCCAGGATCTCAAAAATCTGTGCACCGTGGTACGATTGCAAGGTAGAGATTCCCATTTTTGAGAAAATCTTTAGCAAGCCATTGTTCACCGCATAAATATAGTTCTGGGCTAATTTCTCACGCTCCAGGGTAGTTTCATTTTCAAAGCTCTTAATGGTTTCCAGGGCCAGGTACGGATTTACCGCAGTAGCACCAAAACCAATTAAACAAGCAAAGTGATGCACTTCCCATACATCGCCCGCTTCTACCACTAAACCAACCGCACCACGGTATCCTTTACGGATCAGGTGATGGTGGACAGCAGAAACCGCCAATAACGAAGGGATTGCCGCATGCTCAGAATCAAGGGCACGGTCAGAAAGTACCAATACCTGGAAACCATCTTCCACGGCATCCACTGCATAGCGGCACAAACGATCTAAGGCTTTCGCCATTGCACCCGGTTTACCGGTAGCCCTGAAGTAAGTCTGCAAGGTTTTAGACTGGAAAGCACCCGTATCGATACTACGTAATTTTTCCAGCTCCAGGTTAGTCAGGATGGGATGTTTAATGCCCACACAGTGACATTGCAAGGCGTTTTCTTCCAACAGGTTTCCGTTGTTACCCATGAAACCCGCAAGGCTCATTACCACTTTTTCCCTGATCGGGTCAATTGGAGGGTTGGTTACCTGGGCAAACAACTGCTTGAAATAAGAAGCTAAATGCTGTGGTTTTTGCGATAAAACAGCCAAAGGAATATCTGTACCCATAGAACCCAGAGGCTCTTTGCCATCCAGTGCCATGGGTTTAATGATCAGGTCGATATCTTCGCGGCTATAGCCAAATACCTGCTGGTAACGGAAAATGGACTCCTCAGACAGGTTACTAAATACCACACGCGGCTCAGGAAGTTCTTCCAGCCTGATCTGGTATTGGTTAATCCAGTCGGCATAAGGTCTTCTGCTGCAAACGGTAGTTTTAATTTCATCATCACTGATGATCCTGCCCTGCTCCATGTCTACCACAAACATTTTTCCAGGGGTAAGGCGACCTTTTTCGATCACTTTACTCTGGTCTAAAGCAAGCGCACCCGCCTCAGAAGCCATGATTACAAAATCATCAGACGTAATGGCATAACGCGAAGGGCGCAGTCCGTTACGGTCTAAAGTAGCCCCAATCAGGTTACCATCAGTAAATGCAATGGCAGCCGGGCCATCCCAAGGCTCCATTAGCGTCGCATGGAACTTATAAAATGCTTTTTTCAGTTCATCCATGTCCTCATTACCATCCCAGGCTTCCGGAATCAGCATCATGAGTACATGCGGTAAAGAACGGCCAGCATGTAATAACAATTCGACAATATTATCTAAACAACCCGAATCAGATTGCGATTCATCAATTACGGGAAGTAATATATTCAGTTCTTCAGGCGTAAAATAAGGAGAGGCAAAGGACTTCACACTAGCCCTGAACCAATTTAAATTACCCTGCAGGGTGTTGATTTCCCCATTATGGGCAATATAGCGGAAGGGTTGCGCCAAACGCCAAGATGGAAAAGTATTGGTGGCAAAACGCGAGTGGATGAGGCCGAATGCCGATACCACACGTTTATCACTCAGTTCTGTAAAATAAGTTCTCAACTGCATCGAAGTCAGCTGACCTTTATAAACGATCGTTCTGGACGAGAACGAGGCGATATAAAAATCAGACTTCACATCCTTCACGGTGTTGAGGATGGTGTTGGTCAGGTAATTTTTGAACACATATAATTTACGTTCAAAATCAGCACCGGCTGCAATGGCGTATGGGCGGGCAATAAACACCTGCTCCATTTCCGGCTCTACCGAAAGGGCCATGTCGCCCAGGTCGGAGGAATTGGTTTGCACTTTTCTAAAGCCCAGCACTTCCAGTTCCAGTTTTTCTGCTGCACGGTAAATAATCTCCCTGCACTCTTCCCTGGCTTTGATGTCTTTTGGCAGAAACAGCATGCCTACGCCGTAATCACCTGATTTGTTTAAGCTAAAACCAACCTTTAAACATTCGTCATATAGGAATTCATGAGGAATTTGAATCATTATTCCGGCTCCGTCGCCGGTATTAATCTCCGCACCACATGCCCCTCTATGGTCTAAGTTTTCCAGAATGGTAATCGCATCTGAAACAATTTGCTGGGATTTCCTCCCCTTTACATGAGCAACGAAACCAATGCCACAGGCATCGTGCTCGAATCGCTGGTCATATAAGCCCTTATTATCTTCGTTATGGTCCATATCGGTTTAGTGTATTTAAAACACTAAGATATAGAATTCAGGCCTCAATTACCATTTTTGCATCTATTTTTTGGAACATTGAATTGTTTGATTGCAGAAGGGCCCGTAAATTATGAATATCATAAATATTTGGCCTAAAAATTTAGACACTCACAATATTGAAGTAAAAAACAGGCTTTTTGCAAGTATAAAAACACTGTTTTAACCCCCTATTAATAAAGAATGATATAATTACATGGATAGAAAATTGGAGGGGAATAAAAAAATTACTACTACAATAGCTTAAAGGTCAATAAATTAGTAAAAAAACGCAAAAAAACACCTAAATTTTCTTCGATATAGTTTCGTAAACTGATAACTATTGCTACTTTTGTGACGGGCAAGTCTTTTACGATCAGCTCCCTTTGAACTCCCCCAGGGCGGGAACGAAGCAAGGGTAGAAGGTTGTAGCGGTGCGATAAAAGTTGCTTGCCCATTTTTTACTTTTTCTGATAAAGTAAAAAACGGCATACCCCTAACTAACTTATCAATATCTAAATTATCAAGGCACAATTTTGCTGTATAAGCAAAGTATTTGTCTAATTTAGCCTTCATAAAAATTTTTTGAAATTTTAACTAACCCCATTATATGAAGTTTTTTATTGATACAGCGAACCTTGATCAAATTAAAGAAGCCCAGGATCTAGGTGTATTAGACGGCGTAACCACCAACCCTACCCTTATGGCGAAAGAAGGCATCACTGGCGAAGCCAACGTGACTGCCCATTATCAAGCTATTTGCGACATTGTTGACGACAACGTAAGTGCAGAAGTAATTTCCACTACCTACGACGAAATGATTAAAGAAGGCGAAGCATTGGCTAAGCTTAATCCGAAAATCGTTGTTAAAATCCCGATGATTAAAGACGGTGTGAAAGCCATCAAATATTTAACCTCAAAAGGAATCAGAACCAACTGTACTTTAATTTTCTCTGCAGGACAAGCCTTATTGGCAGCTAAAGCAGGCGCAAGTTATGTATCACCGTTTTTAGGCCGTTTAGATGATATCGGTAATGATGGTTTAAACCTAATCGAAGACATCAGGTTGATTTTTGACAATTATGAATACCCAACAGAAATCTTAGCCGCGTCTATCCGTAGCCCTTTACACATTATCAACTGTGCTAAATTAGGTGCCGATGTAATTACTTCACCGTTATCTGCCATTGTAGGGTTGTTAAAACACCCATTAACAGACAATGGATTGGCGCAGTTTCTTGCTGACCATGAGAAAGCAGCGAAAGCAGCCTTGTAATTAAAAATAAATAAAAAAGCGGCCTAATCGGAGATAACTATTATCTTAGATTAGGCCGCTTTTGTTTAGGCTTGTCTCCACCTGAACTAAGCCTTAAGTTTAGCTTATACAAAGTGGCATTTTCCAGGCGACCTCTAGCACACCTCCTATACCTCTCCTTTCGGTTTTGTGAGACAAGGTGCGAAGGAGGTGCGGCGCAGGTGCGAACGAGAACGCCAAATTTTATAAGCTAATATTGAGGAAATCCCTGGCTATTTTGGTGAGCTTTTTAAGCCGCTAAAACTTCCTTTACTTTATCATAATCGATCTGCTCATCCGGCGCAATCAAAATGCCTTTTACCCCTGCCCCATTTGCCGCTTCCACATCACGAGGTTTATCTCCAATCATTACCGATAAGGCGGGATCAATGTTGTATTTAGCGATTGCTTCCAATAACATGCCCGACTTCGGTTTTCGGCAATCACATTCACCAGACACCGTTGGGTGATGCGGACAATGGTACGCATCCGTAAATATAACACCCTGCTCAGCATATTTCGCAAAAAGGATCTTGTGCATTTCTGCAAGTGTTTCCTCTGTATACCTGTTGGTTGCAATGCCACCCTGGTTGGTAATCACGATGAGCATGTAACCCTCATCATATAGTTTCTTTAAAGGTGGGATCTGGTATTCCAGTACTTCAAAATCTTCTACCCTGCAGATGTAATCATATAATTCATGGTTTAAAACCCCATCACGGTCTAAAAAAACAGCTTTATTCTTCATTTTTAGTCTTTACTTCCGGATGAATATATACATTTAAAAAATACCTTTATAATTATTTTACATTCATGAACAAAGACGAATTCAAGCCTTACGTTGCGGCGGAAGAAAATGTTGCCGAATTAACCATAAAATCTATTCTATTAGGGAGTGCAGCGGGAATCTTATTTGGGGCAGCCACGGTGTACCTGGCCTTGAAAGCAGGGCTAACTGTTTCCGCTTCCATCCCTATTGCCGTATTGGCCATTACCCTGGGCAAAAAGTTTTTCAAAACCACCATCCTGGAGAATAACATTATCCAAACCACAGGCTCTGCGGGTGAATCCGTTGCTGCGGGTGTAGTGTTTACGCTACCCGGATTTTTGTTTTTAAGTTCTGATGTAGGTGGCGTAAGTTCGGGGGAAGCGTTTTTCAACTACATGACCATTTTAATCCTGGCCATCCTCGGTGGTATTTTAGGTACGCTGATGATGATTCCGCTGCGCCGTTCGCTGATTGTGAAGGAACATAAAACCTTACCCTATCCGGAAGGAACGGCCTGTGCATCGGTATTAAAAGCAGGTGAACGCGGCGGATCATTTGCCAGAACGGCTTTCTGGGGCTTAGGCTTTGCCCTGGTGTATGCCATGCTGCAGAAAGTATTTCATGTGATTGCCGAGGTACCCACCTGGGTAACTAAACAAACGAACCGTTATTTGCCCTCGGCACAAGTGAGTGGCGAGATTACACCCGAGTACCTGGGTGTAGGTTATATCATTGGTCCGAAAATAGCCGGTGTACTCGTAGCAGGTGGTGTTTTGGCCTGGCTGGCCCTGATTCCTTTGTTATCGACTTTAATAGACCCCATCCGTGCTGCAATGCAACTGGTGAAACTGGGCATGCTGGCCGATGTGACCAAAGCTGGCGGTGCCGGTGGCTGGGATCCGGTTACGCAGACCTTCGCTGATTATCCTTTGGCCCTTTACCAGGCTTATGTAAAACAGAT
>NZ_JAZQNU010000019.1:0-52989 GCF_045627485.1 Pedobacter sp.
GTGAAGACATCAAAAATCAGTGAAAGTCAGATCGTAACGGTCAATGTGTCTTGTTTTAACAAAGCTATTCACGGGTGAAGTTATTTAGGTAATGGTTATACAAGTAATTTTGGTAATTGCATATCAGCTATACAATCAAGATTTGCTTCTGTTTTATAGACTTTGTTTTTCGCTTGCTGGTTTCTATAAAGCCCTGACTTTGAATGGTGAAGATTGAACTCGTTTTTTATGATGCCATTAACCCGCTCAGCAAGCGCATTTTCGTAAGGATCGGCATTTTCAGTCATGCTGATGGCGATCCCGTGCTCAACCAACTGATAGGTGTAGGCACCTGAGCAATACTGAGAACCCCGGTCAGAATGATGAATAAGGTGCTTGTCGGCATAAATGCATGCCTTTACATACTTACTTTTACAATGTCTTTTAGTTAACGTCTTATCATTTTCCGTCTTCCAATACGTTTATTCATGACTAACTTCAGTTAATTTTAACACCTATATAGCTTAAACCTTACCGATAGTTTTAATCATTCTTCTTCAGAATCACATTAATAACACCAAACGGAGTCTTATCGGAGAACACTTCAGAACGTTTAGAAGACTGATATTCGATTCTTTCGATCTTGTTAAGGGACACATTTGATAGTAGCCGGTCTTTGTTTTCAAGAAGTACGAGTTTACCGTCGAGCGCAATAGGTAATTGATAATTTAATGGATATGTGAACTTTGAAATAAATTCAGGATCAGAATACAAAACACTATCGACTTGATCTTCAATTTTAAACCCTTCAATATTAACAAGCATTATCGGTTTATCAGTCTTAATACCTAATTTGGTTAAATCACTTTTATCACGGATGTACTGGACTGAGTTATACGCAGTAATTTTATAGTCATTGTTAACAACAATGCCATTTACTATCCTGAAAAATGATGTATCATTTACCGACCTAAACTTCAATTGAGACCTTCTCGGTGCTTCTTGAGCAAATGCAGTAAAGCCTATTAAAGTAGAAACCACAAGAAAGCTAAGTTTCATAAAATGAATTTTAATTGGACGCTTAATCATATACGCTATATTTAGTTATTCTAAAGATAAATTTTTTTAAGAGCATCTTGGCATTTAGTGTTAACATGACTCTCAATTTTTCTCTGGTTATTTGATAAGGCACAAGCCAGTGTCTCAGGATTTCACCCATTTTTGATAATGGAAGACTTTATAACTTAATACTTTATGATGGAGAACATCAAAACAAGGTTGAAGCTTAAGTCAATTTTGACTGGGTAATTTTTTTGTCGACTTATTTTATCTGTTTGCCGAAAAACTATCTTTCAAGAATATAGTTGGGTTATCTTGTTTCTAAAGTAAAACCTAAAAATGCATCTATGAAAAATTCATTTCTACTTCTGCTAACTGGCTTATCGTTAACTAGTTTAACTAGCATGGCGCAGCAAAAGAATATAACCTCATTTGAAACTTTGTGTGTCAGTGGTGGAGGTGACATCGAAGTGTTCTATTCCAAGGGGCCTACCTTAGAAATCAAAGGGGAAGAAAGTTGTATCAATAAGATTGGAATAGCTCAAAGCTCTGGAACACTTTCAATTACCGTACATGAAAATTGTAAAAAGCCGACGCAAATTTTTATTGGAACGCCTTCTTTAAAGCGAATTAACCAGAAGGGAGGAGGAAATATAGAGATTAAAAAAGGATTTGGGACTTTCATTGCCTTGTCTTGTACTGTGAGAGGTGGAGGAAATACCAAAGTCCTGGATAGTATTAACTTCCTTTCTGCTTCAGTTTATGGGGGAGGCACATTATCTGCCCACGTGAACAAGTTATTGGAGGGGAAAGTAAGTGATGGAGGTAGCATTTTCTATAAAGGAACAGCTGTTGTAAAATCGAATATTTTAGATGGCGGAGTAATCAAAAAGTTATAAAGCTAGGAGACAATACTTATAGTTCTAGCCTTTCTTATCCCTAAACGTCTATTAAATCACCAGCAAATCAACTCTATGAAAACAATGCTCATTTTAAGTATCGCGTTTTTCTCAAGTGGGACGTTATATAGCCAAATTAGAAATGGCATATACCTTGACAAAAAGGATAATAAAGAATATAAAACCATCAGCATTGGAAAACAAGTCTGTCTTGCTGAAAACTTCTCATATTTAGCGTATGTTGATACAATAAATATTTCTGTCTTTGGTTATAAGGGTAATTCTATAAAAAAAGCTAAATCTACATTGTCCTTCAAGAATTACGCTGCTTTATATAGTTGGGATGCTGCCAAAAAACTTGCCCCTGAAGGCTAGAGATTACCAACAGATGCAGATTGGCAGCAATTGGAAAAGGAGATTGGGATTTAAAACGAAACGCAATTATCACTATTCTCTCGTGGCTGTTGCAAAAGGGGTATGTTACATGTTTTGCCGTTTAAGAGCTTAACAGTGAACCACCGCAGAAAAGAAGTAGGATTGGAGCCCATTGAAGCTTATCTAAATCAAATGTCTGAACTGAATTTTATGATGAATAGAACAAGTTATGAGAAAAAAGGCATCAAGGAACCTAAAATAGTAAAAGTTCCCTAGTGTACTTAAAAGTGGATGTTGTTATGGCAAAGTAAACTGTTAGCAGTTTGTCTTACACAAGACGTATGTTCAATACTTTCATATTGCTTCATTTCGAATCTTCAAAGTATTATCAAGAAATCATGGTTTATCACATAGATATCAGGTCATCAATTAATTTACTGTTTTTCAACATCTCACTTGGTGAGTCGGCAGCGAAACTAATTATTGTGCCATTTTTATCAATTAACAGGAATCTGGGGATTGAAGATATGTTGTAGTTTTTAGCAAATGTGCTATTAAAACCATTCTCTGCCCAAAATTGGATGCCTTCAGGTTTGTGGATATCTAGGCCGTTTTTTATCCATGTTTGTTTATTGTTATCGAGTGAAAGGGAGATAAAAATGATATCTTTTCTTTCCTTATATTTATTAGATAGTCGCATTAGAGACGGTATTTCCTCAATGCATGGCCCGCACCAGCTCGCCCAAACGTCTATATATACCACTTTTCCTTTGAAAGATGAGAGAGAATATTGCTTATTTGATCTGTCATACATTTCAAAATCTTTTGCTGGTCTGCCGTTTGAAGCTATTTCTTGTTTAGCAAAGTCAATGCGCTTTTGGTATTCAAGGACTAAATGCTGAATTGGAATTTTTGTCAAGAGCTCTTTCGATAAGCGATTTAGAGTATCTATTTCTAAGCTCTTCGCTTTCATAAATTCGGAGGGAAGATTCTCTAAATAATATGAACTCAATACAGCTGATAGACTTTTATTTAGGTCTTTTGTCATGATTTCCGGCAGCCTATCAAAATATTTGAACTTATAATGTTTGATTGCACGTGTCGTGTCTAACGCCCATAATTCCATGTCGTATTTTAACGGGAGATAATAAACCCAAAAGTTTCTATAAGAGCTTGATGCCAAGAAAGTAGGTTTTTCTGTAACCTGAATGTATCCTAGGATATTTTTTTTAATGAATTCAGTCTTTTGGATATATGACTTTATTGCCACATCCGCATATGACCTCAATATGCTATATTTCAGATATGCTTGTTCAATGCTATCCACATTCCTATAGAATTCTATGTCAGAATTTGCAGAAGTCCCCTGATTTATTTTTTTAAAGTAGGAGTTTGTTAAGCTGTCTCTAACATTAAAAGATATTTGTACAGTTTTAACAAACTGGTCTTTCTTTAGACGGTAAGTGTCTGCACCTATACCATTGCTTTTATATTCGGGTTGACGATGAATGTAGGCAGAATGGTTATTATACAATGCTGCTGATCCTCTATAATGCTGAGTCCTGATAAAGCTGTCCCAATTTGTTCCATCAGCCAACAGTTCAATATTCCCTTCTGAAGGAAGATAAAGGTACGGCCATGAGAAATCTTCAAATTTAACAGTTACATATTGGGCCTTTTTTAAGTTTACTTTATATATAAACTTACCATCTTTACAGGCAACAGTATCTCTTTTGAAATAGACACCATCACTGGTACTAACAAAAACGAGGAAGTCAAAATCGTAATGGGTAATAGTGCCTTTTATCTCTGACGCCATGGAAAAATAACCCATTATCATAAACAGGAATAACAATCGTGCTTTTAGCATCTGAAATAGTTTAGGTTGAATTTAAATATTTGAATCTGCATTTCCAAACTATCCCCTAATTAATCGGTGCTTGCGTTAATTCGCTTAAGAATATCAAAAAGGGGTGGTGGCTGTTGCAGAAGGGGTATGTTTCCTGATAAAGTAAAAATAAAAAATCATCGTAATGCTAATAGCGCATTTCAGAAAGCGAAAGAAACATGTTAATTGAAGTTCTTGACCTCGACATATAGGAGTAATTGTGTATATTAACTTTTTATCATATACACTAAAAAACCCACGAAACACACCAACAGATAATGAGATACCTCCTTGTATTGTTGCTTTTATCAATTAACTCAACTCTTTACGGACAAAAGAGCCTGATTAAACTTTTAGAAAATAAACAATTTCATTGGACTAAAGATAGTTCCTCAAAGCAAGTGATAATATATTACCAACCGGACAGTTGGACATCTCGAAGAGTCGATAGCGTCCGGCAAAAGATATTACTTTCAATTGATGAGGTGAAAAAATTTGTAGGCATAGCCGAGTATAAGCCAAGAATTCATTATTTTATTGTGGAAAATAGAATTCAGATGAAGAGTTTAGTCGGCTATCAAACCAATGGAAGTGCCATTGCAAAATACAATATCATTACTGGGGTAATTTCCTCGAATACCAAAATCTTATTTTCTAATCATGAATTATTTCATGTAATAGCAATGAATTGCTGGGGTACTCCATCAGCTTGGATAAATGAAGGCATGGCTGTTTATAGCGACAATAAATGGCATGGCTATGATCTTTATCAATTAACAAAGTACTTATTAGACAACAACAGATATGTTTCATTAAATATCCTAATAAGAAAGTTCAGAAAGTGTGATGATTTGCTAGCTTACCCGCTAATGGGTAGTTTCATTAAATATTTGGACGACACTTATGGCCGATCTACGTTATTGGAAATTTGGAAAGGAAATAGCAAAAGTCTTCAACGCATTACCGGTAAAGACATCTCCGAATTAGAGCAGGCTTGGCTAGCAAAAGTTAAAACTGTGTCCTATATGGATATCAAATATTAAAACATCTAATAGTACACAAATGCATTATTCCCTGGAAATTTGAGAATACGAGCGGCATTATCATTTTTTCACGAGTTTTGATATTGTCGAGTCAAATAATATCATAGCATCTTCTCATACTTTACAATCTCCTTCTTGTAAGTGTCTAAATTCCATTCAAATCCATGAGCCTTTGCGTAATCGGCAATAGGCTCTAAACCTATTTTTTTTCTTCTTTTGTCTAATTTGTCTGGGGTAATTACGGGGGCAATAAATAATGACCCATCATCTTTTGTCCAAAGTTGTGTTCCGTATACTTGTTTCTTATGCTGTGAAAGAGCGATTCTATCTTCAAGCATCCCCAAGTTAATTGGTGAAGACTTTCCTTGCTTTACTGACGTTCGTAGCATGGGTAAATAAGTTTCTTGAGTTTTTAATGACCCATGTTGAATAATTACGAATAGGGCGGCATTGCCCTTCATACCAACCTTATCTGTTCCCAACCAACCATAAGTGTTTAGGATGTTGGTTACTTCGACCGTATTCACCGAATCTATTTCCATCATGGTTTCCTTAATGTAGGACTGAACTGTAGATGATTCATATCCATGTAGATTAATTAAGGAGTCTAAAATGACTCTTATTTTTTGATCATCATCAAATAGCTTTTCAAGTTTTAACTTTAGAACTGAGGTGTTGCCAGCTAACTGACTGTATCCATTTGTGTAAATAGACGTGCTTATGAAGATAAGAAAGAGGTATATATGCTGTTTTTTCATATGTTGAAGTTTTTTAGGTCATCCATCGTAATTAATTTTATGCTGTTCCTTTAATAAAAATAACACTTATAACCGTCTAAGGCCAGACTTTATTAAAACATTAAATTCGTTCCAAAATCCCCTCGTGGCCGTTGCAGAAGGGGTATGTTTTCCTAAACATCGAGTTAGTAGATTATTATTCTGCTAATAGGAGAGTTGGTACTGATTAAATGGTTTTGAGAAAAGTGCAAGTAAGTATCGCTTTAAGTCGTCTATTATAGCTTTAAAAAAGGTTTGGGAAGGCTTTCTTCCTCCTTTTTTCAGATTGAAAGCTATGGCCGCCATGAGCATGACTTTGTGCGCACCGGCTTTGCCCAGTACACCTATTTTTCTTCGGTATCAAAAAACGTATATTCATCTACGCTACGGCTACTGCCATGAGCCATTACGATGTTTAATTTTTCACTGCCTTGCTTAAATTCCAGTTTGATGTGTGCAGGCAGCGTCAACAAATAATCCCGATGATGTTGTTCAACTAAGTGGTAAGCATACTTTTTACCCCTCCTGCGAATTTCAGCAATGACTTCATTTGGCCACACATTGTAACCCACCAAATCGCCAAGACAGTATACAGCATCAGGTGTCTGTTCGTCGAGATCTTCCAACATTGCCTTAAAAGCCGGAAGATTAGCTTGTACATCTGAAAAAGTGCAATTTTCATTATTGAATGGTTTCTAAGGTTTTAGAGGGATAGTATTTTTTTCTGAAGTAAAAAGCAAGGTTAACCAAGGCGATTAGTGCAGGAACTTCTACTAAAGGTCCGATCACTCCGGCAAATGCCTGACCTGAATTGATCCCAAATACGCCAATGGCTACTGCAATAGCGAGTTCAAAATTGTTCCCGGTTGCCGTAAATGCGATGGAAGTGCTCTTGGAGTAGTCTGCCCCAAAATAACGTCCTGCAAAAAAGCTCATGACAAACATGATGGAAAAATAAATGACCAGTGGAATGGAAATTCTGACTACATCCATCGGGATGTGTACAATTAATTCTCCTTTTAAACTGAACATGATCACAATGGTGAAAAGTAAAGCAATAAGGGTAATGGGCGAAATCATAGGTACGAAGACATTATTGAACCATTCTTTTCCCTTAAGACTGATCAGCGCATATCTTGAAATGATTCCAAGCGCAAAAGGTAGCCCTAAATAAATCGCAACGCTTTTAGCTATTTCGCTAATCGTAATATTAACTTCCAGGCCTTTCAACCCAAAATAAGGAGGCAATACCGTAATAAAAATATAGGCAAATACACTGTATAGCAAGACTTGGAAAATGCTGTTCAAGGCAATCAGTCCTGCTGCATATTCCCTGTTACCTTCGGCAAGTTCATTCCATACCACTACCATGGCAATACACCTGGCAAGTCCAATCAGAATTAGTCCAACCATATATTCAGGATAATCCTTTAAAAAGATGATGGCTAGGAAAAACATCAATAATGGCCCAACTACCCAGTTTAGTATCAGCGAGACGCTTAATACTTTAGTGTCTTTGAATACTTCATCCATTTTTTCATAACTCACCTTTGCAAGCGGAGGGTACATCATCAGAATCAGTCCGATAGCTAAAGGAATGTTGGTGGTGCCGCTGGAAAAGGAATTGATAAAACCAGACGATGAAGGCACAAAATAACCAATGCTCACTCCAAGAGCCATGGCAATAAATATCCATAAAGTCAGATACCGGTCAAGGAAACCAAGCTTTTTTCTTTCGGCCACCGGGGCACAATGATTTGCACTCATGTAATTACCCCGTAATATGTTTGCTGATAAAATCAGCAGAATAAACTTTAATCAGGTCTCTAACCCTTCTGAATTCGTCCATGATTTCTTCTGTCGTTCCTGTTGCTTTTGCAGGATCCGGAAAGTTCTGGTGAAAGCGTTCTACCTTGCCGGGAAAATAGGGACAGGCCTCATTTGCATTGTCACATACGGTAATCACTGCATCAAAAGGAATAGGCAGGTATTCATCTACATGGTTGGAAGTATGAGATGATATATCCATGTGGTCTTCTGCCATTACCTGCACCGCTTTTGGATTTACGCCATGGGTTTCTATTCCTGCACTATAAATATTGGCTTTACCTTCTGCATAATGACGCAGGTAACCTTCAGCAAGTTGGCTTCTGCAGCTATTTCCTGTACACAGGACTAATATGTTTTTCAATTTTCTTTATATTAACGTTTGACTTCTTCTTTCTAATAGTACAGTATCCCGCCAGATACCATGGTGTTTTCCAATCTTTTCCCTAACCCCAAGTATCCTAAAACCTGCTTTTTCATGGATTCTTAAGCTTGCTGAATTTTCAGGAAAAATCCCGGCCTGCAATGTCCAAATGCCTTCCTGTTCACTTGCTTTCACTAAATGCTCAAGCAAACAAAATCCGATGCCTTTGCCGCTAAATACCGGATCAATGTATACGCTCACTTCTGCCACTCCAGCATACACGCATCTGGAAGAAACAGGGGTTAAAGCTGCCCATCCACAAACAGTACCATTCTGTTCAACAACAAAGCGACAGGTTTTTGAATGTGATTTGTCCCATTCCTCAAAGGATGGGGCAGCAGTTTGAAAGGTAGCATTGCCGGTTGCGATGCCTTTTTCATAAATTGATTTAACCTGCTCCCAGTCTGAAGGGTATAAACTTCTAATCTTCATATTCTTTATTAGCAGCAGCCACCACCTGGAGTACATGTTTTTACAGCGCCTGCCAGGTTTACCAATTCACGTTTTTCTTCTTTAGAAGGAATACCACATTTGTCCATAGCAAGGCAAGCAGTCTTTTTAGAGATTAAAACAAAGTTATCTCCGTCAAAGGCCAGGTCATATTTACCTATGGTTTCAGATTGGTATTCTACCTCTATATCGAGATCTTCCATACCGATAACCTGCTCTGATAAGGAAATAATGTTCAATAATTTTCCTGCTTTCAAACGGTGCTCAAAATCATTGGCATCCCAAAGCTGGAAATTTGCTACTTTTTCATGTCGTACAGTGCCTCCGCAGTCAATAAAATCTTTAGTGATTACGCCAACTTCGGTAACATGAAAGTGTTCAGGCACAATCTGCCCGTTCTCTAGTTTAAAATTAACACTTTCTCTTTTAGCCAGGATTTCTTTAATTTCTGATAGTTTCATAACGGTATATTTAATATTGCAATTTAACGATTGATTTAGCCTTTAAAAAAACTAACAACAGGCAGTTTCTTGTTTGTAAGCGCCTAAAAAAGCGCCCATTTGGGTCTCTATTAATTTCCAGGTTACCGGATTAATACAATAACAAACACTAACCCCTTCAATGGTACCCTGAATAATTCCGGCATTCTTGAGCTCTTTTAAATGTTGCGATATAGTTGCCTGGGCAAGACCAAGTTCTTCTACCAGGTCACCACAAATACAGGTATTAGAAGCAAGGATCCTTTGCAAAATTGCGATACGGGCAGGATGCGCCAATGCTTTCAATAACGTCGCCAATTGGTTTTGTTCAGTGCTGAATATTTCTGTTCTAGTAAGTCCCATAATTGTATATTGCAATATTACGATATGTAATTAACAACACCAAATTATTTTAAGCGTTTAATCGTTCGTGGAGCATATATTATGATACAAGCTCCTGTCAAAGCAACTGATGCACCTAATATCATATTTATCAGGTTTGAATCCGTCTACTTTCCATGCCCATATTAAACCTAAAACGATGCCCCCCCTATAAGTTGCATATACTCGTCCAAAATTAGCAGTTTGCCAAGTAGCAACAATACCATAAAGCACAAGAATTATCCCCACCTAATATTAAAGCTAATAGACGACTACGACTTAAAGCGGTACTTACTTGCACTTTTCTCAGAACCATTTAATCAGTACCACTCTCCTAATTACTGAAAAAAAAAATCTACTAACTCGATGTTTAGGAAAACATACCCCTTCTGCAACGGCCACGGTCGTTTCTTGGAATGTTAGGAACAGACTTTTCATGATTTCGATTTGGCCAAATTCATGAACCCGTTTTAACCTTTACACATCTTAAATGAATAAGAAAAAAAAAGCCGCAACCTTTTACAGGTTACGGCTTTGAAGGCATTAATGATAATATCTTCTACAAATTGCCCCTTAATTCCTGCTCTCTTTCCAGCGATTCAAATAAGGCTTTAAAGTTTCCTGCTCCAAAGGATTGTGCACCTTTACGTTGTATAATTTCGAAAAACAAGGTAGGGCGATCTTCTACAGGTTTAGTAAAAATCTGTAATAGGTAACCTTCTTCATCGCAATCTACCAAAATACCCAGTTCTTTAAGCTGTTCTATTTCCTCATCTATATGCCCTACACGGGTGGGCATCATGTTGTAATACGCTTCTGGCGGCGGGCTCAAAAACTCCACTCCACGCGACTTTAATTCTTTCACCGTATTTAGAATGTCGTGGGTGGCTACGGCAATATGTTGCACACCTTCACCTTCGTAATACTCCAGGTACTCTTCAATCTGCGATTTTTTCTTGCCTTCAGCGGGCTCGTTAATCGGGAACTTGGAAAAACCGTTCCCGTTGCTCATTACCTTACTCATTAATGCCGAGTATTCGGTATTAATTTGTTTATCATCGAAAGAAAGGATGTTCACAAAACCCATCACATCTTCATACCACTGTACAGTCTCATTCATGCGGTTCCAGCCCACATTGCCTACACAATGGTCAATATATAACAAACCGGTCTCTGTGGGGTTGTATTCGCTTGTCCAGGCACGATAGCCAGGTAAAAACAGGCCGTTATAATTTTTACGCTCTACAAACAGGTGCACGGTTTCACCATAGGTGTAAATTCCCGATAGGCGCACCTCACCAAATTCATCGGTATGGGTTACTGGTTCCATATAGGGTTTGGCACCACGCTTTGTAGTTTCTTCAAAAGCACTAAAAGCATCATCAACCCATAATGCCAGAACTTTAACGCCATCGCCATGTTTTTTAACATGCTCGGCAATCTCATGGTCTGATTTTAAAGCGGTAGTTAGCACCAAACGGATTTTGCCTTGCTTTAATACATACGAGGCACGGTCGCGCACGCCTGTTTCTGGTCCGGCATAAGCCAAAGACTGAAACCCGAAAGCCGTTTTATAATAATGAGCTGCCTGTTTCGCATTGCCTACATAAAATTCTATATAATCAGTGCCATTTATGGGCAGAAAGTCCTGCGCCTTGGAGATCTTTTCTGCAAAAGTTTGTGTTGACATGGTTTCTTGAGTTGAATAATATTTAGTTTTTTTGTTTACTCAGTTTTTTAAAGGTGTGGCCGATGTTATTCGATATTCACTTGCCAGCTTTTATGGTAATTTTCGTCCTCGATCTGGATGGCATCTTCAGTAAGCATTAACGGGCGGAAGGGATCGATCATAACAGCCAATTCTTCTGTGCGCTCTTTACCAATAGATTTTTCTACCGTACCAGGGTGTGGTCCGTGAGGGATGCCACCCGGATGTAAAGTGATTTGGCCTTTAACCACACTTTTTCTACTCATAAAGTCGCCATCCACATAGTACAGTACTTCATCGCTGTCTACATTACTATGGTTATAGGGAGCAGGAATAGATAAGGGGTGGTAATCATATTTACGTGGAACAAAAGAGCAGATCACAAAATTATGCCCTTCGAAAGTCTGGTGTACCGGTGGGGGCTGGTGTAAACGTCCGGTAATGGGCTCAAAATCGTGGATGGAGAAGGCCCAGGGATAATGGAAGCCATCCCAGCCTACAAAATCAAAAGGATGGGTACCATAGGTATAAGGATATATAATGTCTTGTTTTTTAATGAGCACTTTAAAGTCACCAAATTCATCGATGGTCTCCAGGTTGGCAGGGCGCCTGATGTCGCGTTCACAATAGGGCGCATGTTCCATCAGTTGTCCGTATTCATTGCGGTAACGTTTGGGGCTTCTGATGGGGCTAAAGCTTTCGGTAATAAACAAGCGGTTGTTTTCGTCGTTAAATTCAAGCTGGTAGATAGTTCCACGGGGAATGACCAGGTAGTCGCCGTAGGCAAACTTAATTTTACCAAAGCCAGTTTTGAGCGTTCCGCTGCCTACATGGATAAAAATCACCTCATCGGCCTGGCTATTCTTGTAAAAGTAATCGGTCATGGATTTCCTTGGCGCGGCCAGGGAGATATGAAGGTCGCTGTTTACCAATACCGGTTTGCGGCTTTGCAGGTAATCGTCTTCGGGTTTAATGTTAAAACCTATTAAGCTGGTATGGCGAAGGTGTTTCTCGCGAGCAATTTTAGGGGCAACAGAATAAGGGGTGCCCAGCGATTTCACCATCGTTGGCGGGTGACAATGATAAACCAGGGAATAGAGACTGGAAAAACCTTCAGTCGATACCAGTTCCTCGGCATAAAGATTTCCGTCTGGTTTTCTGAAAACTGTGTGGCGTTTTGCTGGGATGGATCCTAAAGTATGGTAAATTGGCATATCCTTAATTATTTGGTTAGAACAAGGGTAATCATAAGGTAACCTAAAACAGCAGAAATCGTTTTCAGGTTGGGGCGTAGAATTCGCGGGAGACTAAAAGGAATATTGGGCAAAGATGATCTTTGAGAGCATGGCATAGCGAAAAGCTTCCAGTATTTCTCTGGACATGATTTTCTGATAGCTATCGTTTTTTCTCTTCATGTTTTGCGATACTAAGTAACGGATTTATCTTCATGGAAGCAAGATTTATAATGCCTAATAAAAGTGATGCGATTTTTAATTTGGTTTGGGTTAAATTTTTCTAGCTTTGACTAGCTACGTAAAATATGTGAATTTGCAGGTCTCAATTAGTGATGCTGCGTGTACTTAAAACAAAGAATTATGAAATTAGTATCTTATCAAACAGAAGACAGCGCGCATCTGGGTGTTTTTGTAAACGGGAATATTTATAATCTAAATTCTTGCGACAAGCTGTTGCCCGATAACATGAATGAATTTTTGCAGGGCGGTGAAGTACTGATGGAACGTGCGTTGAAAATTGATGCACAGATTAAATCGGGCGAAATTACTCCTAAAATGGAGGTTTTCTTCGAATTATTAGCCCCGGTGCCACATCCCACCTCTTGTCGTGATGCTTATGCCTTTCGCCAGCACGTGGCCGCTGCCCGCAGAAACCGTGGTTTAGAGATGATTGCCGCTTTTGATGAGTTCCCTATATTTTATTTTACCAACCATAATGCCATCCAGGGTCCTGGAGAAATTGAATGTATGCCAGATCATTTCCACAAATTGGACTTCGAACTGGAAATTGCGGTGGTGATTGGTAAGCAAGGACGCAATTTTACTGCTGCTGAAGCCGACGATTATATTGCTGGCTTCATGATTATGAACGACATGAGTGCACGCCAGTTACAAATGGAGGAGATGCAGCTAAATCTGGGGCCTGCAAAAGGAAAAGATTTTTCTACGGTCATTGGACCATGGCTGGTTACCCCTGATGAACTGGAAGCGTATAAAACTGCTCCAAAAGCTGGGCATACGGGCTATGCTTACGACCTGAATATGACGTGTACGGTTAACGGTGTACAGGTTTCGACTGGTAATGTTGCCGATATGGACTGGACCTTTGCGGAGATTATAGAGCGTTGCGCCTATGGTGCCGATGTGTTACCTGGTGATGTAATTGGCTCTGGTACGGTAGGTACAGGTTGCTTTTTGGAACTGAATGGTACCGGATTGTTGAACGATCCCAATTATCAGCCGCAATGGCTCCAGGATGGCGATGAGATAGAGATGGAAATTACTGGTTTAGGCCGCCTGATCAACGTTATCAAAAAAGTAGATTCTGATTTTTCTATTTTGGCACTTAAAAAATAAATGGTGACCATTAACACGGAAGAATTAAGTGCGGCACAATTGCAAAACTATATGCAGTATGCCATTGCACCCCGCCCTATTTGTTTTGCAACAACTATAGATGCGGCAGGGAATATTAACCTGAGTCCCTTCAGCTTTTTTAATATGTTTAGCACTAACCCACCAATGGTGATTTTTTCGCCGGCGCGGCGGGTACGGGATAATACAACAAAACATACGCTGGAAAATATACTGGAGGTTAAGGAATGTGTAGTTAATATCGTGAATTATGCGATGGTACAGCAAACCAGCCTGGCGAGCACAGAATATGCAAAGGGCATTAATGAGTTTGAGAAAGCCGGATTTACCATGCAGCCGTCAATTTTGGTTACTCCCCCTAGGGTGGCCGAAGCGCCAGTCCAAATGGAGTGTGTGGTAAAAGAAGTGATTCACCTTGGCGATGGCCCCGGTGCTGGAAATCTGGTGCTGGCTGAAGTAAAGCTGATTCACATCAAAGAAGAGATTTTAGATGAAGAAGGGAAAATAGACCAGGCAAAGATAGACCTGGTTGCGCGTTTAGGTGGCGATTGGTATTGCAGGGTGACCCCCGAAAGTTTGTTTAAAGTAGCTAAACCTTTAACCACCTTAGGAATAGGGGTAGATGCGTTGCCTAGGGCGGTGCGTGAATCGTATGTGCTTAGCGGCAATGACCTGGGCAAGCTCGGTAATATCGAGGTGCTGCCTGATGCCGAGGCGGTAGAGCAGCTGCGCTTTGATCCGGCGGTGAAAGATATTATGGACGCCACCATCGGTGATGCCAATAACCGGCAACGCGAACTGCATGAACTTGCAAAAATGCTGCTCGCGGAAAATAGGGTGGAAGAAGCCCTTAAAGTGGTATTGCTGGAAAGTTAAAGCGCTTAAATAATGCTTACGGCTTTGATAAACCTGCTTTTATAGTATTTATCCATTTCGGTGATGACTACACCTTTGGCTTTGCCAGAACTGGAATGGATAAATTTAATCTCTTCGCCTTCAATCGAATAAACGATACCTACATGACCTATAGCCCGTACTTTAGGGTTCGATCCCGTAAAAAGTAATACATCGCCAACTTTTGCATTTTGAAGCGTAACCGCTTTTCCGGCACTAGGGAACTCCCTGGAGGAACGCGGAACCTTGACACCAAGATTTTGAAATACATAGTTTACAAAACCAGAACAGTCGAAGCCACGCTGCGGACTGCTGGATGCATAACGGTAAGGAACGCCAATTAAAGTCTTTGCAAAATTGATCAGCTTAACTGCCGGTTCTTGAACCGCCTCCTTAAAATAAGCAGGCGATTTGGTCTGTGATTTTCCTGTAAAAGTGAATAAGAACACTAAACAAAATAGCGCAAGGGTTTTCTTCATGTAGCGGCAAAATAATAAAAATAAAACGAAAAAATGCGTTATGGCGTTGCAACGGCCACAGGGAGGATTTTTCCGTTAAAATATTTCTGCCCGCTGCTGGCAAAGTCGGCAATGTACTTGCCCATTTCAAAAGCCATTACCGGTGATTGGTAACCCGGGAAAGCCTGTTCGAGCATCTCCGTTTGTGCTGAACCTAAAGCCAGACAATTTACCTTAATACCGCGATCTGCAAGTTCAAAAGCCAGGCATTCGGTTAAGGTGTGCAAAGCTGCTTTACTCGATGAATAAGCGGCCAAACCTGGGAACTTTACGCTACCCTGGAAACCACCCATGCTGCCGATGTTAACAATATGTGAACCTGCACCCATAAATGGTACGATGTGCTGAATCATATTGAAATGACCGATAACATTGGTCTGCAAAAGTTCTCCAAATTCCTGGGGACTTGTTTCCAGAAAAGGTTTATTGATCAGAATGCCAGCGTTATTAATCAGGATGTCAACATGCCCTAATTGTTGTTTAACAAAAGGGACCAGGGCGGCATAATCGTCGTTAACAATGTCAAACTCTACCGGCAACAACGTGCAATCCGGGTTCAGGTTTTTGGCAATTTCTAAAAGCTTTCTTAATTTGTCTGCAGAGCGTGCGATACAAACGATTTTGTTATCGTTTTTCAGGGCAAATTCTAATGCGGCTTCAAAGCCTACGCCACTGCTGGCACCGGTAAGTATAATATTCATTTATTGTTCTTCTTCTGTAATCAATTGTGTAACCGGGTTCTCAATAACATGTAACCCATCTTTAATTAGTTTTTGGTGTGCAGGATCCTGTTCCATCTTGTTGCTTAAATAAGCACGTATTTCTACTTCTAACGCTGGAAACACCTGTTTATGGTGCGTAATTTCCAGTATTTCGAGGGCTGCAAGCCAATCGCCAGGATAATTTTTCTTCAGAAAGGAAAAAATCACAGGCAGTTCGTCTGCTTCCAATTCACCTTCCCTGATCATGCGTACCTTTGCGTAATGCTCATGGAGCTTTTGTGTCGGCTCATCATACATCACTTTAGCTGTCGGTTTAGTGCTCATGGGAGTAATTTCCTCAAAGGCATCTTTATCTGCTGCACCGTTAAATACGGATACGATCTTTTCGCCAATGGCCATGTCGAAGGTGCCCCATTCTGGTTGAAACAATAGTTTCCCATCACTGTCTTTGACGGTACATTTATCAAAGGTGATCAGGATGTTTTTTTCATCGTGGCGCAGTATTTCCTTTACTTCGCCATTAACCGTAATCCCACTTTTAAAAGTCAAGCTGGCCTGTTGTGTCTGTGAAATTCCCAGATCGGCCAATTCCTGCAAACTTAATGATTCCAGCGGTTTTTCAACGTCTTTTAATTTCCCCACCGGTGAGGAAAAGCCATCGGCGTGGTAAGATTTGCCATGGCTTTCCAGTTGTTTCCCGGCTACGGCCAATGCAGAAGCCCCTGAAGTTTTCAGGTAGCTAAGTTCGCCTTCGGTATCTGCCTGTTTTTCTGTGAAAACACCACTCACCTGTAAACCAGAGCTATAGACTGCCGTTGCCGGGTTTTTGCACGAAATAGCTTTGTCGATGCTTTCGACGCCGCCACGCCTGAAAGCCATGGTATCAGCAAACTGTTCCAATACGTCAATCAGGTTCTGAAAGGTGGGCGTGACAAATAGTTGTGGTTGTTGTTTGGTGATGTCGTAAGCATAATTAACGGTGTCAATGGTATACCATAATTTTGCTACGCTTTTATCTTTAAAGCTGGCACTTTCCCCGATGGATGAAAGTAGTCCGGCACCATAGATTTTTGGATCTTCCAGGGTTCCGATTAGTCCGTACTCGACGGTCCACCAGTGCAGGCGACTTAACAGTGCCATCTCAGACGGCTCACCCAGCTGATCGGAAATCTCTTGTAGTTTTTTTTCTGCAAGGTCAATTTCTTTTTCGTCGACGTTAACAGCCTCTTTTAAAATAGAGAGGTGGCGGATGGCCTCGTAGAGTTCAAAATCTGCTGCTGAAAACATGGCTTTTGCACCAATAGAACCGATATAACTGAGGTAATTATTATAATCTCTATCGGCGATAATAGGTGCATGTCCGGCAGACTCGTGGATGATGTCCGGGGCAGGGGTATATTCGATGTGGTTAAGCTGCCTGATGTCTGCTGCGATGACCAATACCCTATAGGCCTGGTATTCCATGAAGGCTGCTGGAGGGATGAACCCATCGACAGTGACAGCACCCCATCCCAGCTTGCTAAGGTTATCGTTCATGGTCTGCAAATCAGGAATTCTTTCAATGCTGAGGCCGGCGCGCTGCAACCCCTTAATATAGGGGTAATAGGCTACCTGGCGAAGATAACTATAGTTTTGACGCATAACGTAACGCCATACTGCCTGGTCAACAGGTGTGTATTTTTCGTAGTGCTGGTCTACAATAAATTGCCTCAAATGTCTGGGCAAATTTGCTACCTGCGGATTGTTGAAGTCGTTAAAATTATTCATGGTATTACCATTTATATCCCGGCAATATACTTGGTCTTCAAAAGGTAACCAAATATTTACGAACCTAAATATTCAAAATCTTCGTTACCCGTGGGTTATAAAGGATTTGTGTTATTTTTAACATTATTTTTGTGGTATATTAATTATTTTCTTTTTTAAAATAAATTGTATACTTTGGTTCTGGTTGTTATTGACAATAATATAAAAAGCTAACAATATAAAAACATTGTGTAATCATGAGAAAGATCCTTTCAAAAATTTCTGGCTTAAGAATAAAAAGAGGACTCAGCCGAGGCAAAATGGCAGGTGCTATTGGCGTAAATACATCAACTTATACCAAAATGGAGAAGGGCATCTACTTAATTAGTCTATCCAGACTTAATCAGATTGCCGAGGTATTGGAGGTTAAGAGTGATGCTTTACTGGATAACGTTGATCCAGAGATGGATTATCTCGATGAGCAGTATCATTTAACCCAAAATAGGTTGGAGCACGTTAACCAACAGATTATTGCAGAGCAAAGTAAACTAATAAATTTATATGAAAAGCTTAAGTAACACTTCAAAAGTTGCGTCAAGCCTTAGACGCTTAAGAGAGGATCGTGGTTATGACGTAGAAAAGGTGGCCGCTATATTAGGGCTCAAAGAAAAGGAATACAATAAGCTGGAGCGTGGTACACGCGAGCTTAATCTGCAGCAGTTGATGTTGTTAGCTGAATTGTACCTGGTGCGTAATAGTCAGGTGATCGATTATGGAAATCCAAAAAACGTAGATTCTAATGAAAAGATTGAATTTACGCTAAAAGAGTTGGAGATTGCGACCCAGTGGCTAAACCTCATCCAGGAAAGGGTGGCCGAGTTAGAGTTGAAGTTGGAGAAAAGACGAAGGACCGCTTAAACTTTGACTTTAAAGGAGAAATGTTTCTGTGAGAAGTAGCTAAAAATAGCCAATATGGCTGTGGTCACTACTTTTGCCAAGGTTGGATAGAAACCAAAAGCTTCGATAAGAACCTTTAAAAAGGCATAATTGAGTAGTACGTTACTTAATACCACGGAACCGTAGCGAAACAACTGAATTCTTCCCTTAAGGTTGGAACTGGTGAAAACCAGGTATTTATTAAGCATAAAACCAATGATGAAGGTGATTAATGATTCAATGGCCAATGCCGCAATAGGTGCAGTAACGAGTAAGGATCCCACCTTCACATTTTCTTTTTGCAGAATAAAATTGTAAGCGATGAAGTATACTACGATGCCGGTTACCGCGGTAGCACCTCCAGAAGCGATATACCTGAACGTATGTAAAGAAAGCATGCGGGAAAACGGTGGATAAAAGAAGTCGATAATTTTTAAAATGGCCTTACGCATAGTTTTGCTTTCCGCGAAGTTAATTTTTATGTTTTGGAATACCAACAAAATCTATGGTCGCAGAATAGGTATAGGTAGGGTGTGACTGGATGCTCACGCCCACGGTATTTAAACCGTTACTGGTATTAAGCATGTTTTTGCGATGACCCAAATCCGGAACGCCCTTGTCTAATAGTAACATACAGACATTATCTAAGCCTTTTGCAAAACCAAAGGCAAGATTTTCTGCCATGGCGTGTCTGGGGAAATATTTGGATAAACGGTCATACATGGTTCGGCCGTCGGAAGAAATATGGGCAGCCAGGTTATGGCGTTTCATATCTTTACCATGACTTAGGGCTAGAAATGTTAAGGTTTCGTCGGGGTAATAAAGCTCATAGTTTTTTACTTTTTTGAGGTCTTCCTTTAAGCCGCGGTAATAACTATCATAGGTGTTTATTTTGAGATCTTTATAATTGCTGTACTTTTGCATCCGTTTATTATGATCCCTCATAAAGTCTTGAAAATACGTATTGAAGAACTTAGTTCCATCTATTCGAATCAGGTTCATGTAAAAGATGATGTTTTTTTCTTCTTTGCTTAGATAGTCTACGTGTTTAGCTGTGTTAGCCAAATCAAGTTCATCGTTACTCCAGCTTTCCCGGGAAGGTAAGATATTGGTGCTTTTTGTTGCATTGGTACCGGTGGTAAGGAAAATCAAAGAAAGGAAGAGGAAAAGAGTATAATTTAATTTCATGTAATGATAAACGTACAGTTTTCCTCTTCCGGTATATAGATAAGGCTTAATTATTGGATTTAGCGTCTCTTTCTACGTTGGCGTTGTCATCGCCATTGTTTACTTTTTGTTTTTGAATCTCTTCATTTAAAATAGTAGCTTCCTTATGGTGTTTTTCCAGAACAGGGATGGTTTTGGTCGCAAAGTTCTTAATGTCAATGTCTCCATATTGTGCAGCCTTCCTAAATAGTGCCAGGGTAGCCACATGGTCACTTTCCATCATTTCCATGTATTGCCTGTCGAAACCGCGGTCTGAAAACTCTTTCATCATATCTAAATGTTTCTGTTGTTCGGCCGGGAAAGTAGTGGGAAGTTTTAATCCTTTGTTCTCTGCTACTTTTTCAAGTTCCAGGTTAGCATTGGAATGATCCGTCACCATCATTTGTGCAAAGGCTTTTACTTTTGGGTTTTTCGATTTCTGTAGTGCCTGGTTGGCAAGTTCTACTTCTAGCATACCCCCTGCAGCGGCCTGTTGAATAAATTTATTTTCATCTTCACTTAAATTGGTCTGGCTACCTTTAGAAACGGTGTCTAAAGTAGAATCACCCGCCATAGTCGTATCTGACTTGGTTTGCTCAGAGGAGTTACATGCCGTAATGGCAATTGAAGTTGCAAGTAATAGGGTAAAAAGGCTGGTTGTTTTCATAAATATCAGTTAAACGGGTATATAATATTTGTAGAGTTTAAACACCAGAAGCAGGAAATGGTTTTTTGAAACAAAAAGGGCCGGTTATTCAACCGGCCCTTATGCTTGTTATTTGAGTAAGTTTTTCCAGCTCACTTTGCTGGCTATTAAGGAGTCAAGTTCCTTGATTTCTATACGTTGCTGTTCCATGGTGTCGCGGTGGCGAATGGTAACGGTATCATCTTCGAGCGTCTGGTGATCAACGGTGATGCAGAAAGGTGTGCCAATTGCATCATGTCTGCGGTAACGCTTTCCGATCGAATCCTTTTCTTCATAGGCCAGGTTGAAGTCGTATTTAAGACTTTCCATAATTTCCTTAGCCTTATCTGGTAAACCGTCTTTTTTTGTTAGTGGTAAAATTGCTGCTTTATATGGCGCAAGCGCAGGATGCAGGCGTAATAAGGTTCTGCTATCTTTCTTTTCGCCATCACTTAAATCTTGTTCTTCGAAAGCATTGATTAAGGTTAGCAAGAACATGCGGTCTAAACCAATAGAGGTTTCAATAACGTAAGGGATGTAGTTTCCGTAAGGTTTACCCTCTTCATTTAAGTCGTTATCAAAATACTGCATCTTTTTACCAGAAAATTCCTGGTGCTGACTTAAATCAAAATCCGTACGGCTGTGGATACCTTCTACTTCCTTGAAACCAAATGGGAATTCAAATTCGATGTCGGTGGCTGCATTTGCATAATGGGCTAGTTTCACATGGTCGTGGAAACGGTATTTATCTTCAGACGTTCCAAGTGCCTTGTGCCATTTAAGGCGTGCTTCTTTCCAGTAGTTAAACCATTTCTGGTCTTCGCCAGGGCGAACAAAGAATTGCATTTCCATTTGTTCGAATTCACGCATGCGCATAATGAACTGTCGGGCTATTACTTCATTTCTGAATGCTTTACCAATCTGTGCTATACCGAAAGGGATTTTCATTCTACCTGATTTCTGTACATTAAGGAAGTTAACGAAAATTCCCTGAGCGGTTTCCGGACGAAGGTAAACTTCGTCAGAACCTTCGGCCATAGCGCCAAACTGTGTGCTGAACATCAGGTTAAACTGACGGACATCAGTCCAGTTTTTAGTGCCACTCACCGGGCATACAATATCATTTTCCTCAATGATAATTTTTAAACGGGGAAGATCTTCAGCTTTCAAAGCTTCGTCCATTTCGTGCTGCAGGGCAGCTGCTTTATCTGTTTTACCGTCTTTTTCGTAACGGGCTATTTTATCTTCAATTAGCTGATCAGCACGGTACCGTTTTTTGGAATCCTTGTTGTCGATCATTGGGTCATTAAACCCATCAACGTGACCTGATGCTTTCCATACCTTCGGATGCATAAAGATTGCAGAATCGATTCCAACAATGTTTTCATGCATTTGTACCATGGCCTTCCACCAGTATGTTTTAAGGTTGTTTTTAAGCTCAGCACCTAGCTGTCCATAGTCATATACGGCACTTAGTCCATCATAAATTTCGCTGCTTTGAAACACAAATCCATACTCTTTAGCATGGGATATTACATTCTTAAATTGTTCGTCGTTGTTATTTTTGGCCATAGTATCGCAAATATAACAAGTTGAGCATAATTTTATTGTTATTTTTGGCCATGAATAGATTCAACCTGATTTTAGTATTGCTGTGTATATTCACTTTATCCTGCACAGCACAGCAAAAACATCATTTGTCTTTCAAGGATTCCACTGAATTACAGGAATTTTTAGACACCAGAAAAACGAACTTCCCCATATTAAGTGCACACCGTGGTGGGCCTATGAAAGGCTTTCCTGAAAATGCAATTGAAACCTTCGAAAATGCGACGCGTTACCAGCCAGTAATCATCGAATTTGATGTAGCGCTGAGTAAAGATTCGGCATTGGTGATTATGCATGATGATAAACTTGATCGCACCACTACTGGTACAGGCATGGTTAGCGATTATACTTACAAAGAACTTCAGGCTTTAAACTTAAAAGACGACGATGGCCAGGTAACCGATTTTAAAATTCCAACCTTAAAGGAAGTGTTGCAGTGGGGAAAAGGCAAAGTTCTTTTTACGGTTGACATTAAAAGAGGGGTTCCTTATGAAAAAGTAATTGAAGCCATCAGGCTCACAAAAGCTGAAAACTGTGTAATTGTTATTACATACAATGCCGGACAGGCGGCAGCATTTCATCGTTTAGCCCCAGACTTGATGATCTCTGCAACGGTAAAAGGAAAAGAAGACCTGGAACGTTTAAACCAGATGGGTGTACCAACTAACCGGATTGTAGCTTTTGTGGGTGTCTCAGCTCCCGATAAAGCAGTTTATGAGTTATTAGCCGCCAATGGCATCACTGCAATATTAGGCACCATGGGCAACCTTGATAAGAGTGCTGCCGCTAACCCTTCGAAAAGAGTTTTCTATCACCTGGTGAAAGACGGCGCTTCTGTACTTTCCACTGATGATATTGTTGGTGCAGGCAAAGAATTAACTGAGTATCGTCAAGAAAATGGCCTGCAGACAAGATTTTTGACCATTTCTAAGTAATTGGCTAAATTTTTGTTTGAGCGAGCATAGTGGCGACTTTGCCCGTTTAAATTAATTTGGTTATGAAAAAATTATTTTTACTTACAGCAATTGCAGGCATTTTTGCCTTTACAAACGTATCAGCACAAAAAGATCCGGCCATGAATGGTCCGAAGTTAGGTGTTGGTGTTGAATTTGGTTTACCAGTAGGTGACTTTGGAGATGTGTATAACTTAGGTGTTGGTGGGTCGTTGGTTTACCAACAGCCAATTGCAAACAACCTGAATTTTACTGCAAGTGCTGGTTACACCAGCTTTGAACCGAAGGATGAGTTGTCACTTCTTCCTAATTATTCTGCTATCCCGGTAAAAGCAGGGGTTAGATATTTCTTTATGGAGAATTTCTACGGTGGTGCTGAGTTAGGCGCTGCATTTTACACTGGCGATTATAGCGGTACAGCATTCGTGTATTCTCCAGGTATTGGTGTTGAATTTCCAGTTGCAAATAAAGCATCTATTGACTTAGGTGTACGTTATGAAGGCTGGTCAAAAGAAAATACCTTCACTGGCAATAATTTCACTGCTGGATTTATTGGCATCAGAGCTGCATTTAATTTTGGTTTGTAAACCTGATTTAAATACATAAACAAAGAGTGCCCGGCTTTTGTCGGGCACTCTTTTTTTTAACTTAATTTATTCTGCCAATTAAGGTTAAGAAATCGTCTTTTCTTATGTGGATGTTCCGAAGTAAAATGCTTTCTTCTTATTTTTGCACATATTTTTACGAATCGTGCTTATGCAAGGTTATTTTTATATTTTTGAGAATCTACAAATATTAAAATTCGAGATCATCATATTATGAGATTTATAGTTTCCACTTCTACACTGCTAAAACATTTACAAACGGTTAATGGCGCTTCCAGCAGCAGTACTGTTTTGCCAATATTGGAAAACTTCCTGTTCGAGATCAAAGAAGGCAACCTCACGATCTCTGCAACAGATTTGCAGACCAGTATGACCACATCATTACCTGTGGAGTCTAAAGAATCGGGAAAAGTAGCCGTGCCTGCAAGAATTTTGTTAGATACCTTAAAAACACTTCCTGATCAACCGATTTCATTTAACATTGATGACAACACTTTTTCTATTGAAATTAGTGCTGGTGATGGAAAGTATAAGTTAAGTGGTGAAAATGGTGATGATTTCCCAAAAATACCTGTTGTTGAAAATGCATCATCAGTAAACCTGCCGGCTTCTGTATTGAGCGAAGCAATTACTAAAACTATTTTTGCAGTAAGTAATGATGAGTTACGCCCGGCAATGACTGGTGTGTATTGCCAGTTATCTGATCAACATATTACCTTTGTTGCCACAGACGCACATAAATTGGTAAGATACAGGCGTATGGACAGCAAAGCTGATAAAACAACGTCGTTTATTTTACCTAAGAAGGCTTTGACTTTATTAAAAGCCGCGTTGCCATCAGGTGACAGCAGTGTTTCTGTTGATTATAATGCAACCAGCGCCTTTTTCAAATTTGAAAATATTAACCTGGTTTGCCGTTTAATCGATGAGCGTTACCCAGATTACGAGGCGGTTATTCCGGCGAATAATCCGAATAAATTAATTATCGACCGTGCTTTATTCTTAAATACCCTAAGAAGGGTGGTTATCTTCGCAAATAAGACCACACACCAGGTGCGTTTAAAAATTAATGGCAGTGAATTGAATATATCCTCAGAGGATTTAGATTTCGCAAATGAGGCACATGAACGCTTAAGCTGTCAGTATGAAGGAGAAGACCTGGAAATTGGTTTTAACGCAAGATTCCTGATCGAGATGTTAAGTAACCTGAGCGGGGACGAGGTAACATTAGAATTATCTACACCGAACCGTGCTGGTTTATTGATACCGCATACTAACAACGAAAATGAAAATGTGTTAATGCTGGTAATGCCTGTAATGTTAAACAATTATAATTAATATGACATTTCCCCGTTTTAAAGAGTCGTGGTTATTGCCATGATATCTTTAATTTTGGGACTTAAATAAAAATGTATTGGAATTTTTTGCAACACTAGTAGACTTCATCCTCCATATAGATAAACATCTGGAGGCTATCATCAGGGATTATCAAACCTGGACTTACCTAATTCTTTTTCTTATAATCTTTGCCGAAACGGGTTTTGTGGTTACGCCATTTTTACCAGGCGATTCCCTGTTATTTGCTATGGGTACCTTAATTGCAGGTGGCAACACCGGATTGAGCATCTGGATTATGATGTTTCTGTTAATTGCTGCGGCTATATTGGGAAACAGCCTTAATTATAAACTGGGAAGTGTTTTAGGAATAAAAGTATTTAAGCCTGAAAATAAGGTGCTCAAACTCGAGTATTATCACCAGTCACATGAGTTTTTCGAAAAACATGGTGGTAAAGCGATTATTTTCAGCAGATTCCTTCCTATTTTCAGAACCATTGCGCCTTTCGTCGCTGGAGTAGCGAAAATGCCTTTCGGTAGGTTCACTTATTTTAATGTGGTTGGTGGTGTTGCCTGGATTGCTAGTTTATTACTTGCAGGGTTTTTCATCGGACAGATTCCTATTGTAAAAGACAACTTTGACATTGTTATCATCACGATAGCCGTGGTTACTTTTGTGCCAGCCATATGGGCAGCGGTTAAATCTAAAATGACTAAGAAAAAGGAAGAAGTCGTTTAAACTTCTCCTCACTAAGATAAGAAACAGCCATTTGATTATGTATTAATCAAGTGGCTGTTTTGTTTTAATGTGTTTGATAATCTTAACCGCATGTTCTCTGGAATTTTCAATAAACCAAAGATGGGTATCCATTCCCCCGCAAACCACGCCCGCAAGGTAAATTCCTTTTTCATTGGTTTCCATCGTTTCCGGGTGGTGCTCGGGTAAACGCTTCGCATCGATAGAAAGTGCTACTCCAAAATCCTGAAGCAATTTAAAGTTAGGCTTGTAGCCGGTAAGCGCTAAAACAAAGTCGTTTGCTATGGTAATTTGTCCTTCTGGGGTTTGTATGTCAACTTCATCAGGCCGGATAGCCAATAAGGACGAATTAAAATAAGCTTTGATGCTACCTTCTTTTATTCTGTTAATAATATCAGGCCGTACCCAATACTTAACACGATGACTGACCTCTGCCTCTCTAATTACCATTGTTACTTTTGCACCTTTTCTATAGGTTTCCAGCGCGGCATCGACCGCTGAATTACTGGCGCCAACTACGAGTACTTGTTGCATGGCATAAAAGTGTGGTTCCTGGTAGTAATGTGATACTTTTGGTAAAGTTTCGCCCGGAATGTCCATGGTGTTAGGGAGGTCGTAAAAGCCAGTAGAGATAATAATATTTCTGGCCAGATAATGTTTTTTGGAAGTCTGGATCTCAAAAAACTCACCTTTTTTAACGGATTGTACCGTTTCAAACAGGTTGATATGTAGTTCGAATTTCAGTGCAACCCTGCGGTAATATTCCAAAGCTTCGGCCCTGCCAGGCTTTGGATTGATGGATACGAAAGGTACTCCACCAATCTCCAGTTTCTCTGAAGTGGAGAAAAAGGTCATGGTTTGCGGATAATGGTAAAGTGAATTGACAAGGCAGCCTTTTTCCACAATCACATAAGACAGTTCTGCTTTTTTGGCTTCTATGCCACAAGCGAGGCCTATAGGTCCTGCGCCGGTAATCAATACATCTACAACACCCATTAAAGGCTAATTTATGAAATTCTGCATGGTTATGCATGTGCTTGTATCACTTCAGGGCTCCCGGCCAATAATTTTACCTTGTTTAAACTTTAGTTCTCCTGCTTTTCGTTGCTGCCATTCACTCTTTGTTTCCCCGGTGTTTTTAAAATGTTGTAATTCCGGCTGACCGGCATCGATCCATGCCGAATACCAGAACGCGCCTATAGCGCGTATGCTGGCGCGCATTTGTCTTTCCACCATCTTATTCATGGCCAGGTGGTAGGCCTTGGCGTACGCTTCTGCATATTGTTTAACCAGTACCTGGTTTCTTTTGGAATAGCTGTATTTGCGGGATGTTGGGAATGAGCTGTGTAGGTTGGCTTCCAGCCGTAATACGGAGTCTACCAAGCCATGAGAATGGGTAACGATCTTCCAGGCTTCATTTAATGGGTTTTCAACATACCGGGCAGAACCCACCATTAGATTATATTCTTCTGCATAAAGTTCGGGCAAACGGCTCTCCCAAAAAGCGTGCAAGCCATGCTGATTTGTCAATTGTCCATTATGGTTGCTAGTGGTATGCAGGGGCACATGTGCATCGGCGATGTAATGTCCAAGTGAGGTAGCCAGTGTTAATATCCGGGAAGAATCCTTTAATTTGAAAGCCTGTACCAGCATGGCATAATTCCGCTGTATTTGCCAGGGGAGGATACCATTTTCCTGCAACTTTTTATAGCCGTATTTCTTTAAGGCCAGGTCATATTTTCTGGGAATGCTATCGGGATGAATTTCGTAGAGGTCTACATCCAGGTAATGCCTGGGCGCTTCGGAAGTATCTGCATAACGTCGCTTGTCGGGATCCACAGCATGTGCACTCAAGTAATTAATATTGGCTTTAAAAAAGCGGAGTGGACCCTGGGGAAGAGTGAAAACGGCCAGTCGGTTTATGTGTATATGTGCGAAAAAGCCCCAGGAAGAAAGGCTAAGCACGATAAAAAAAAGGCTTAAGTAAATAAAGACGCGCTTCATTTACTTAAGCTATGCAAATACCAATAGAGGTTGGTAATTTATTCTATGCTTTTTCCTCGCATGGCTTTTGATACTGCCATATCCATTAAGCGTTCAGCAAAAGGACGTGTAAATTCATTCAGTTCATCGGCTTTTTTGAGGATTAAATCTTTATCGCCACTTTCTAATGCTGCTTTTAGCGCATCAATATGGTTAATCGTGTCTGACGTTTCCTCGTCGGTTAATACCTGTCCATTTTTAGTAATGAAACGTTCTGCCGTGTACACCAGTTGTTCACCTTCACTTCTGGCTTCAATAAGCATGCGTTGCTCCACATCGCTTTTTGCATAAGTGATACTGTCAACTAACATTTTTTCTACTGCATCGTCCGTTAAACCATAAGAAGGTGTGATTTCAATTTCCTGTTTCACACCCGAACGTAATTCTACGGCTTGAACGGTTAAGATGCCATCAGCATTTAATAAAAAGTTGATGTCTACTTTAGGTAAACCTGCAGGCATGGCCGGGATACCTTTCAAGTCAAATTCAGCAAGTTTTCTGTTTTCTTTCACAAGATCACGTTCCCCCTGGAAGACTGAAATCTTCATGTTTACCTGTCCGTCAATAGAGGTTGTGTATTGGCGTCCTGCTTTGGTAGGTACTTTAGCATTCCTCGGGATAATCACATCCATCAAACCACCCATGGTTTCAATACCAAGAGATAGGGGAGTGACATCTAATAAAAGAATATCAGAACGGTTACCCGCTAAGATGTCAGCCTGTATGGCGGCGCCTAAAGCTACCACTTCATCAGGGTTAATCTGGTCATGGGCTTCACGTCCAAAAAATGCGGTAACTTGTTGTTTTACGTAGGGCGTGCGGGTAGAGCCGCCTACCATTACCACCTCATCAATGTCAGCTGTAGTTAGTTTCGCATCTTTCAATGCTTTTTCACAAGAATCAAGGGTTTCCTGAACTTTAGCACGAATCAGTTCTTCGAAAGTAATGCGGGTAATGCTGCACCAGATATCGCCCAGCTTTTCGTTATAAATATTTTGTGTAGACAATGCTTTTTTCGCTTCTTCTGCTTTTAAGCGCAATTGCTGCATAAAACCAGGATCAGCTTGCAATGCCGCCTCATCTAATTTATTTTGCTCGATCCAATAATGAACAATGGCACGGTCAAAATCATCGCCACCTAAAAAGGTGTTGCCATTGGTAGATAAAACTTCAAAAATTCCGTTCTGAATGGCTAGGATGGAAACATCAAAGGTACCACCACCTAAATCGTAAACGGCAATGGTTTTATGTTCAGTAGGGTCTAAACCTATTCCGTAGGCTAAACTTGCTGCGGTAGGCTCGTTAACAATTCGTAATACATCAAGTCCTGCCAGTTTCCCTGCATCACGTGTAGCCTGACGTTGGCTGTCGTTAAAGTAAGCAGGAACGGTAATGACCGCTCGGTTAACCGGTGTTTTTAACGCATGTTCAGCTCTCGCTTTCAATTCTTTTAATATCTCTGCCGATAATTCAATAGGTGTATAAAAGCGGTTCCCTGCTTTTATTTTAACCAATGCATCATTATCGTCATCTATAATTTTGTAGGAAAAAGTGTCCTGGTGATCTGCAACGTCTTTGTACGAGCGTCCAAGCAATCTTTTAACAGAAAAAATAGTGTTTTCAGGGTCTGTTGTTAAAAACTCCTTCGCTTCATTTCCTACTAAGGCATCACCATGTTCATTAAAATGAACTACAGAAGGGACCAGCAGACCTTTGCCCATGTCGTTAATCACTTGTGGGTTTTTCTCAGGATTGATAAAAGCAACCAAACTGTTGGTGGTTCCTAAATCAATACCAACGATGATCTCTTCTTGTTGTAAAGAACCTGTAGCCAGGTTGATGGATATTTTTGCCATAGTCTGGCAAATTTAGGAATGTTTTAAGTGATTTTTGTGTTAAGGCTGTAATGTTTTGTCTTTAAATTGTTTTAATTCCTCCTGGTGTATGTTGTATACCCATAACACAATGTCCTGGTAGCTGTCAATACCTTTGTGCTGGTTGTTTATTTTAAGAAAACTATCCAGTGTTGCACTCATGTATCCAAACATCTGGTTGTTGTGTTTTTGCCAGAAAGCAATGCCTGCTTTATAATCTGCGATAGTTCTTGGGTTAATTGACTTATAGAGCGCTTCGTATTGATCTGGGGCGATTAACCTGATTTCAAATAATATGTTTCGTAAAATCGCGTAATATCCTGAATATTGAAAATTAAGGTCGTTGCTGTTGGTAGCCACCAGATAACCTATCAAATTGGCCTCGTCTTCACGTGCCACACCAAGCTGGTGTGCAATTTCATGTGCAGTAACAAAAGGAAGGTCAACGGCCGGTAATAGCATGTTTACATTGGCTTCACCCGACAACGGGTTGTAATAACCTTCCAGTCCGATTTTGGTGATCATCCAGCTGTTTATGACGGGCTTAACTGCTGTAGGGCCTCTATAGTCGAAAAATGGTTGTCGCTGTTTTAACTTATCGTACGAAGCTTTTGCACGCGCTGCTAACGTATCTATGCTGTATTTTTTCCGTTGGCTTGTGGGTAATGTATAACGCAGCTTTTCTAGATGGTTAACCTTTTGAATGATCAGCTGTGTCAACTTCACCAGTTGTTTTTCACTGTACCTATCGTTGCTGATGCCAAGTTGGTGTGAAATAGACGGGCGGGAATAGTTAAGTCCCCATAGCAGTTTAAAAGCTATATATAGGATAAGGGTAAATCTGATCGCTTGCATGGCAGCCAGCCAGGCTTCGGCTTTATGAACTTGCTTTTTGTAAAGCTTCCTGCCAAAGATAAATAAGCTGTACACCACATAACTGATTAATAAAAGGTAAAGGACATCGCCCAGCGGAAAAGGCACAAGTGAACTGATTGTCCTAAGACTAACAGAAATCACTGGATAAATCAATTTGGCATACAGGTTTTCAACAAGGCCAGGGCTTAAACCCCACAGAAAAACCAGGCCTGCAAGCAGGCTTAACACTAGCAATTGCCGCCAGGTTTTTCTGTATGCCAGGTTCATTGTTAACGGCTGAAGTTTAATCTTTTTCCAGTTTCGTTGGTTGTAAATTTACCTTTAGTATAAGCGAGGTTTCCAGAAACAATAGTGTGCGTAATTTCACTCTGGAAAGTTTGGCCTTCAAATGGCGACCAGCCACATTTATAAAACAGGTTGTTTTTAGTAACTGTAACAGGATCATTCAGGTTTACCAAGACCAAGTCTGCCCAATAGCCCTCGCGGATATATCCCCGTTTGTCGATGTTAAAACAATCGGCTACATTATGCGCGGTTTTTTCAACAATTTGAGTTAAGGATAACTTTTGCTGGTGGTACATTTCCAGTAATGCCGACAGCGCATGCTGCACCAAAGGTCCTCCTGAAGGAGCCTGTGCATAAGGCTGTTGTTTTTCTTCCAAGGTATGTGGCGCGTGATCGGTAGCTATCACATCAATATGTCCGTCGAGAACACCTTGCAAAATGGCAGCTTTATCAGCCGCCGTTTTCACTGCGGGGTTCCATTTAATCAAGTTTCCTTTTTTAGCGTAATCCTGATCGTCAAACCACAGATGATGTACGCAGGCTTCAGCAGTGATTCTTTTTTCTTTCAGTGGTATGGTATTGCTGAACAAACTTATTTCTTTTGCTGTGGAAATGTGCAGAATATGTAAACGCGTATTGTGCTTTTTTGCCAGCTCCACAGCCATGGAAGAGGATAGGTAACAAGCTTCGGCACTACGGATCAGCGGATGCATTTCTATAGTGAGGTTTTCCCCGTATTTTTCTTTATAAACTTTAAGGTTATGCTGAATGGTTGCTTCATCTTCACAATGGGTAGCAATTAACATCGGCGCTTCTTTGAAAATATTCTCCAGTACGATTTCATTATCCACCAACATATTGCCCGTTGAGGAGCCCATGAAGACTTTGATTCCGCACACCGTTTTGGGGTCTGTTTTTAATACTTCGTCGAGGTTGTTGTTGGAGGCCCCCATAAAAAATGAATAGTTGGCCAGTGACATTTCTGAGGCTATGGCATACTTATCAGCAAGCAGTTCCTGTGTTAAGGTGTTTGGAACGGTATTGGGCATTTCCATGTATGAAGTGATTCCTCCTGCAACAGCCGCCATACTTTCTGAGAAAATGTCGGCTTTATGTGTAAGGCCCGGTTCGCGAAAATGTACCTGGTCGTCAATCATTCCCGGCAAAAGATGTAAGCCTTCGGCATTGATCTCTGTAGCACCAGGGTAGTCGATGCTTCCAGCAATTTTTTCGATTAATCCGTCTTTAATCAATACATCAGCAACAAAGATTTGACCTTCGTTAACTAATGTAGCCGCTTTTATCAATAAGGTATCCATGCCCCCAAATCTATAAAAATGTAATTAGGCATCCTATAAATAAACGTATATTTGCAAAATGCCCAAAAAATTCGAAGAGTTTAATCTTAACCGACAAATTTTAAATGCCGTTGAGGATGCGGGGTTTACGTTCGCAACACCTATTCAGGAAAAAGCTATAGCCCCAGTATTATCCGGTCAGGATATATGTGGTATAGCTGAGACAGGTACCGGCAAAACTGCCGCCTATGTTTTACCGATGCTAATGCAGTTGAAATACGCACAGGGCGAAGCTGCGAGGGCTTTAATCCTTGCGCCAACCCGTGAACTTGCCATGCAGATTGCCGAACATGTTCAAATGTTCTCAAAATATACTGACCTGAGATCTGCCGTTATTTATGGTGGCCTAGGCCCTAAATCCCAGATTGCTAAACTTAAAGAGGGTGTGGATTTAATTATTGCCACCCCAGGCAGGTTTCTTGATCTTTACCTTGCCGGACACATTAACACCCAATACATTAAGTTTTTAGTGCTCGATGAGGCAGATAAAATGATGGATATGGGGTTTATTGGTTCCATTCACCGGATTCTGGAAGTAGTGCCCCGCAGGCGCCAAAATCTGTTATTTTCTGCTACCATGAGTGATTTGGTACAAAAGATAGCAGGTGATTTCCTGAAACACCCTACTATTATTGAAGCTTCGCAACAGGCTACCCCTGCAGCCACCGTTACACAATCTTTATATGAGGTGCCTAATTTTAAAACTAAGATTAACCTGTTGCAAAACCTGTTGAAAAATGATGAAGAAGTAAAAAGACTGATTATTTTCTGCAAGACAAAAACAGTAGCGGATAACATAGCCAGCTTTATCGAACGCAGGTTCGGTGCAGAAGCCGTAAGGGTAATCCATGCAAATAAAGGACAAAACACCCGGATTAACTCCATTAATAGTTTCAAAGAAGGTAATGTGCGGGTATTGGTGGCAACTGATGTTGCATCTCGCGGTATCGATGTTTCTGAAGTGAGTCATGTAATCAACTTTGATGTTCCAATTATCATTGAAGACTATGTACACCGTATTGGCCGTACAGGCCGGGCATACAGCTCCGGTATTGCCATCACTTTTTGCACGGAAGCTGAGAAATATTACATCAAGAAGATAGAAAAGTTAATCAGACAGACGATTCCTGTTGTAGCTTTGCCAGCAGATGTATTTGTAGAAGAAACACCTTATGAGGAACGCCAACAGATAGCAAAGGAAATAGATCTGCAGAAAAGAAAAGACGATCCCACGTTTATGGGTGCTTTTCATGAGAAGAAGAAAGTCTATGCACCGGCACCTAAGAAAACTGATAAGACACCTTGGAAAAAGAAGAAGTTCAAAAAATAGAAAGGTTTAAATTTAGGGTAACACCGTTAAACCTTATTACAGCCATCTGTTTGGTGGCCTGTGGATTTTTTGTGCTTGAGGGATTTGAAGGCCAGGTAAATCGCAATTTTAACGATTTATTTTTTATGCTGTGTATATTGGCAGCTGTGGTTTCCTTTGTGTCAGATCTTATTTTCAGGAGGTCAATTCCTATATTAAAAAATTTATGGATCGTGGAAACTGCTCTTATTGTATTTACAGTAGTCATGATTCTTATTATAAAAACCCTAGTATTTTAAAACAAAAATGAAGAAAGCGGAGATAAAAATCACAGTAGAACTTGATGATAATAATGTTCCTGAAACCATGGTGTGGGAATCTACAGATTCGGTAACCAAGGAGCAGGTAGCTGTAAAATCCATGATGTTGGCCTTATGGGATCATAACTACAAAAACTCTTTACGTATTGATCTTTGGACGAAAGATATGCCAGTAGATGAGATGAAGAGGTTTTTTTATGAAACTTTACAAACCATGGGTGATAGCTTTTTAAAAGCTACAGGCGAAACCCTTATCGTAGAAGATCTTCGCGATTATTGTGCGCATTTTGCTGATAAAATGGACATTAAACAACAATAACAAGTGTTGATAAGTGTAAGAAATCAAGGAATTGCCGGGGCGGCGGTTATGGCTATCGGTGGATTTTGTCCATTGTTGCGTGTACCGGTGATGGGTAATTGGAACTATTTCGATGTCGATCTCAGGCTGGCTTCTGCTTTTTATATTTTGGTATTAATTGGATTTATTGGAGCGTTCCTTCAAAAGCCGGCATTGCTAAAGTTTACAGGTTGGGCAGCATTGTTCCTGGTTGCCTTAAGTTTAGCGGGGATTTATTTTAAGGTACACGATACATTTCATTTTATCCGATTTAAGAAGTTGATTTCGCTGGCTGCCGGTACCGTTAAATACAAATGGGGTTGGTATGTTATTGTTGCGGGGGCACTTTTGCTTATCGCTGTGCCTAAACCCAAGGTAATTAAAGAAGTTTAATACATGCATCTGATCTACCAGGTTAAATACCTTATAAAAAAGGAGCTGCTGTTGGAATGGCGTTCAAAATATGCCTTAAATGGGGTTCTGCTGTATGTAGTATCTACCATTTTTGTATGTTTTCTTTCCCTGATCAGCGTTAATCCGATTACATGGAATGCCTTGTTCTGGATTATTATGTTATTTGCTTCCATCAATGCAGTATCGAAAAGTTTCTTACAGGAAAGTAAGGGCAGGCAGCTTTATATCTATACCATTGCCAGTCCGCTAGCGCTTATCATTTCAAAGACAATTTACAACGTGTTGTTGATGATGTTGTTAACGGTTATTGCTTTGTGCTTTTACATGTTAGTATTTGATTATGTTCCTGAAGACCTCGGGTTGTATATCGTAGCCACCCTCTTGGGAAGCATAAGCTTTTCTACCATTTTTACCATGGTGTCGGCCATTTCCTCCAAAGCTGGGAACGGTGGTATGCTCATGGCTATATTGAGCTTTCCTGTTATTATTCCCGTATTAATTATCTTGATTAAATTAACCAAGAATGCTATTGATGGGTTAGATCGCAGTGTAAGTTTAGACGAAATCGGCTTGTTGCTGGTTGTAAATGTGCTGGTGATGGCGGTTTCTTTGTTGTTATTTCCCTACTTATGGCGGGATTAGTAAATATGTTTACCTTTGAAAGATTAAAACTATATATAAATGTATAAGTCCTGGTGGAAGATTTTAGGTGCAGTATTGGTTGTTTTCACAACGATATTTGGCTTTTTAGGCGATGTGCCCATGTTGCCAATATTGTATGAAAGTATTAGAAATCTGTATTTTCATGTACCCATGTGGTTTAGCATGATTGTTTTATTTAGTGTATCTGTATTCCACAGTATTAAATATTTGAGTTCCGGTCATGCAGACAATGATATTAAGGCTGTTGAAAGTGTGAATACGGGAATTATATTCGGTATTCTGGGGATTGTAACCGGAGCAATCTGGGCAAAATTTACCTGGGGACAAGCATGGAGTTTTGATGTGAAGCAAAACTTTGCTGCCATCGCTTTGCTGCTTTATTTTGCATACCTGGTATTGCGTAACGCCATTGACGAAGAACAAAAAAGAGCAAAAATTTCTGCTATTTATAACATTTTTGCCTTTCCAATGATGGTAGTGCTGTTATTTGTGTTACCCAGATTATCTGATTCATTACATCCAGGAAACGGCGGTAATCCTGGCTTCAATTCTTATGACCTCGATTCACGTATGCGGATGATCTTTTATCCTGCATGTATAGGTTGGATTCTGGTGGGCTACTGGATTTATACACTCCTTTATCGTACGCGTATATTGGAACAAAAACGCAACAACAGTCTTTAAAGCTTGAAATTAACTGTATTTGTAACATGCAGTTCTAAATAGATATAATTTGGTGAAATCATCAGAAGCGAATGTTTTAATAATCCAGAACATCGCTTGTATTTGATTCATTACCTATAAAAACACATAAAGAATGAAAACAATGACGACAACGGTAATCTTGTTAATGATTACTTTGCAAGTATTCGCACAAAATGAAGTTTCTACAGTAACCGAAACCTTTTATTCTTCCGGAAAAATATATGTTGTGGTGGCTTGTGTACTGGTAATCTTACTTGGTTTGCTTTTGTTCCTATTTACTGTAGACAGGAGATTAAAAAAGTTAGAAAAAAATTCTACTGCTAAAAACTAATTTAAAACACGGTTTACCGTGTTTTTCTGGTTAATTTACATTGGTGTTTTGGATACACTAAGGGATTCCAGAGTTGCAATAATCGTTTTTTTTAATGCAATTTTGCAGCATAAAAAAACGAATTAACTTAATTCATAAAAAACTCATAATGTTGAATACCGCAATCGAGACTAATTTTTTTACAGATGTTTGTAAAAATTTTGACAGTGCCGCGCAATTTACCTCTCACCCTGAAGGGTTGCTTACACAAATAAAAGCTTGTAACAGTGTGTATCGTTTTCAATTCCCGATCCGTAGAGGAAATGGTTTTGAAGTGATTCATGCATGGCGTGTAGAGCATTCTCACCACATGAGTCCTACCAAAGGTGGTATCCGCTACAGTGAGATGGTTAATGAAGATGAAGTAATGGCTTTAGCCGCTTTAATGACCTACAAATGTGCAATCGTTAATGTACCGTTTGGAGGCGCTAAAGGAGGGATACAGATTAATCCTAAGAATTATACCACTGGAGAGCTGGAAACCATTACCCGTCGTTACACTACTGAACTCATTAAAAAGAATTTTATTGGTCCTGGTATTGATGTTCCGGCGCCTGATTATGGTTCTGGTGAGCGTGAAATGAGTTGGATTGCCGATACGTATATGACTATGAATCCGGGTCAGCTGGATGCTCTTGGTTGTGTAACTGGAAAACCAATTGCTTTACATGGTATCCGTGGTCGTAAAGAAGCCACTGGTCGTGGTGTAGCTTATGCTATAAGAGAATGCGTGAATGTAGCAGAAGATATGCATAAATTAGGCTTAACTGCTGGTTTAGGCGACAAAAGAATTATCGTTCAGGGCTTGGGTAATGTAGGTTACCACTCTGCAAAATATTTAACAGAATTTGGTGCAACGATTGTTGGTCTTTGTGAATATGAAGGTGCCATCTATAATGCTGACGGATTAAATATCGACGAAGTGTTTACTCACCGTAAACTAACAGGATCTATTTTAGGTTTTCCAGGTGCTGTAGAATTTAAAAATTCCATGGAAGGGTTAGCGCAACCATGTGATATATTGGTGCCTGCTGCTTTGGAAAATCAGATTACTGAAGATAACGTTAGAAGCATACAAGCTAAAATTATTGCTGAAGGTGCCAATGGACCGACAACTCCGGAAGCAGAAGAAATCTTTACACAGATGGGTGGCATAATCATTCCAGATATGTACTGTAATGCTGGCGGGGTAACGGTGTCGTACTTTGAATGGTTGAAAAACCTTTCTCACGTGGCATTTGGCCGTATGGAAAATCGTTATGCGGAGAATTCCAACGCTAATCTTATTAACACGCTTGAATCTTTAACTGGAAAAAGTATTCCAGCGGAGCACCGCTCGATGTTAGTTAAAGGGGCTTCAGAGTTAGAATTGGTTAATTCCGGACTTGAAGATACCATGATCCATTCTTACCATGAAATCAGAGAGGTGTTAATGACAAAACCAGCTACACAAACGCTAAGAACTGCTGCTTTTGTAGGTTCCATCGATAAAATTGCCGTTTCTTATATGAACCTTGGTATTTGGCCATAAGCCTGATCTCCTTAAATATAAACCTCAGCATTGGCTGGGGTTTTTTTATGTAATATTATTTCTGAGTTATCTATTTGTCAGAGAACTATCAATAAATTGTCAACATGTGTATTAACATCCACCGAAAAGTGTTTAGGTAGGTATATTTTTTATCTTTGTTGTCATTCTTCTAATAGGTAACAAATGAGAAAAAGTGCAATTATAGGATTAATTACTATCGCTATTAGCGTGGGCGTACTGTTTAGTCTAAACGCTGACACCAGTAGCTATTCATCGTTTAAAGAGGCTGCCAAAGAATCTCGTGAATTTCACGTCATGGGGTATTGGGAAAAGGAAAAAGGCATGTATTACGATGCACAAAAAGATGCCAACCATTTCGCTTTTCATATGAGAGATGAAAAAGGCGATGTAAACAAAGTAGTTTACATTGGTGCTAAACCGCAGGATTTCGAAAGATCTGAAAAACTGGTTCTTATTGGAGAAATGAAAAATGATACTTTCTACGCTACTAAAATATTGATGAAATGCCCTTCAAAATATAACGACAACCTGGTGGAAGTAAACCAGGATGGCACCGTTGACGAACAAGAAGGACAGGCAAAACAATACAACTAACTTATTTAATGGATATACAATTTGTTGGAGAGAACCTCCTCCCCGGTAAGATCGGACAGTTTCTTATTGTCCTGGCTTTTGCTTCCGCTCTTTTATCTACTATCTCTTATTTTTTTGCAACAGGTAAACAACCTGAAGTGGAAAAATCCTGGCAACGAATTGGCAGGATCTCCTTTTTTGTCAATATAGGTAGTGTTATAGGTATTGGTATTACTTTGTTTTACCTGATTTTAGGCCACTATAACGAATACTCTTATGTTTATTGGCACTCATCTAAGGCTTTACCAGTTTACTATATCGTTTCGGCATTCTGGGAAGGACAAGAAGGTAGTTTCTGGCTATGGGCATTCTGGCAAGGTTTACTTGGCGGATTATTAATCTGGAAAGCTAAATCTTGGGAAAGTGGTGTAATGACCGTTGTAGCATTTTCGCAGTTATTTTTGAGCTCTATGCTTTTAGGTGTGGAGATTTTCGGCATGCGTATAGGCAGTACGCCATTCATCCTGTTAAGAGAAGCGTCTGACCTTAGGGCGATGGCCCCAGCAGTTTTTGCCGATCCTGAAAACTTTAAAAACTACCTGAAATTTATAACTGACGGACGCGGGTTGAATCCATTACTTCAAAATTACTGGATGGTTATTCACCCGCCAACATTATTCCTGGGTTTCGCCAGTATGGTTGTGCCTTTTGCTTATGCCGTAACAGGTTTATGGTTAAGGAAATATAAAGAATGGGTTAAACCGGCTATGCCTTGGGCATTGTTTGCTGTGATGATTCTGGGTGCCGGTATTATTATGGGCTCTTTCTGGGCATATGAAGCACTGAATTTTGGTGGCTTCTGGGCGTGGGATCCGGTTGAAAATGCATCTATCATTCCTTGGTTGATGTTAATTGGTGGTATTCATGTCATGATCGCTTTTAAAAATACAGGTCATGCATTCTTTACTGCATATGTTTTAGTGGTATTAAGTTTCGTATTGGTGTTGTATGCGTCTTTCTTAACCAGAAGCGGTATTCTTGGAGATACTTCAGTTCACTCGTTTACCGATTTGGGTATGTTTGGACACCTTATTTTATATAATGTTGTATTTCTGACCATACCAACTGTGTTACTAATCTGGAGGTGGAAAGAACTTCCAATTACCACTAAGGATGAAGAAACGTATTCAAGAGAGTTCTGGATGTTTATTGGTGCACTTGTAGTTACGGTTGCCTGTATACAGGTTATTTTCTCTACTTCGGTACCAGTATTTAATGCTGCATTTGGGACAAACTTTGCCCCACCAATTGATGCCATCAAATATTATAACCAGTGGCAGGCTCCTTTTGCCATTCTGGTAACCATGATTTCTGGTTTTTCACAATTCCTGAAATATAAGAGAACAGATTCACGTAAATTTTATAGCAGCCTGATTGCGTCCTTATTGGTATCAGTTGTTGTAACAGGTTTGTTTGTATGGGTTACAGACGTGTACACTAATTTGATGTACATCCTGCTTTCTTTTAGTTGTATTTTCGCTGTTTTATCCAATGCACGTGTAGTTACACAAGGATTGGGTGGTCGCAGTAAATTAGTAGGTGCTGCAGTAGCACACATTGGTTTTGCCATGTTATTATTAGGTGCACTTGTTGCAGCGGCAACAAGCAATCCTGTGTCTATTAATGAAACTAACTTTATTCCTGTAAAGGACTTTGAAAAGGTTGAAAAACCAGGTCAGAATATCGTGCTTTACCGCAATGAACCAAAAACAATGGGGCGTTACACCGTTACCTATGTTAGTGATACCACCATTGCACCGAACACCTATTATAAGCTAAATTTCAAAGTAATAGATGAAAAAACGGGTAAAGTAAAGGAAGACTTTGATTTAAATCCACACGTTCAGGTGAACGAAAAAATGGGTTTAATTGCTTCTCCTGATACTAAACATTACTTTACAAGGGATATTTATACCCACATTACCAGTGCTCCAGATAAAGCCGAAGAACATGGCGATCATGAAGGACATACCGAAGAAGAGAATTATAAAGCGCCAAGAATCCTAAACGTAAGCGTGGGTGATACTATTCATACCGCAAGTGGGATAATAACGGTGAAATCACTTAACTCTAAGCCTGTAGTGAAAGATCTAAAGCTTGATCCAAAAGATATTGCTGTAGGTATGCCATTAGAAGTGGATTTAAACGGTAGAATCTATAAAGCAGAACCTTTATTTCTAGTTAAGGGAAATAATACGTTCGACTTTGCAAGGAATATTGATGATTTAGGTTTACGCTTAAGGTTTACCAAAATTATTCCTGAAGAGAATAAAATGGAACTACAGGTATACGAAAAACCACAACAAGCAAAAGACTGGGTAGTATTTAAATCAATTGAATTCCCTTTCATTAACTTATATTGGTTAGGTACCATTGTGATGGTAATCGGGTTCTGTATTGCTATTGTAAGAAGAAAGAAAGAGTTGAGCCCGCGTAAGTAATACCAGTTGGTTTCTGTTAGGCTAACGATTAATATATGAAAGTAGTTTGTCTCGGTTCCGGAAATGTAGCAACACACCTGGCTTGCGCTATTAAAGCCACTGGGGCCAACATTATACAAGTTTACAGTAAAACACTGGCCAATGCACGCGCATTGGCCAGTGTTTTAAATAGCCAGGCTATTGATCACCTGGAGCAGCTTAACCGCGAAGCAGATCTTTACATCGTTAGCATTAATGACGACGCCATTGAATCTGTTGTACGACAGTTAAAGGGATTAAAGGGGATGGTAGTCCATACTGCCGGTGCAACTTCCTTATCGGTATTTGAAGAGCTTGGTATTAATCGCTACGGTGTGCTTTATCCATTGCAGACTTTTTCTAAAAGCCGTCCGGTGGATTTTTCGACAATTCCACTTTGCCTGGAAGCAGGTTCAAAAGACGATCTCCAAACGCTGCAACAGGTTGCGGTTAAATTAAGTACCCTTGTGTATGAGGTAAACAGTGAAGACCGCAAGTTACTTCACCTTGCCGCTGTGTTTGCCTGCAATTTTACAAACCATTTATACCACCTGAGCGCAAGTTTACTAGAACGTAAAGGATTGAATTTCGATATTTTAAAGCCGTTGATTCTGGAAACAGCGGCTAAAGTGCAAAACGCAATGCCTTACGAAGTTCAAACTGGTCCGGCAAGGAGGGGAGATGAAGCCACCATGGAAAGACATCTCGCAATGATACAGGAGAACCCCATGTTAACCGATATTTACGAAACATTAAGCAAAAGCATTAAAAAAACATATCTATAACACAATTGCCATTTTTGCTGCTTATTTTTGACAACAAATTATGAGTATTTATAAATTAAGAATAAACTTCGAAGAAAAAGGTAAAGAACCCGTGGAACTTCCAATCGCAGGCGGGGAATCTGTACTTGACGCTTGCCTTGATCATGGCATTGAATTGCAGCATAACTGCGGAGGTGTTTGCGGTTGCAGTACCTGTCATGTCTACGTAACTAAAGGGATGGAAAACATCCAGGAAATTTCAGACAAAGAAGAGGATTTTATTGACCGTGCCGTTCGTCCGAGAATTACTTCTCGTTTAGGGTGTCAATGTGTGATTATTGATGGCGACATCGAAGTTACTATCCCAGATCAATCAGAATTTTTAGGCCACTAATTAAGAATAAAAAAATATGCAAGACAAGTTTGCCCTGCCAATTTATTGGAATGACCATGAGGATATCGCTCAGGAGCTTTATGAAAAGTTTGGTGATGAATTTAATGAGGCCAAAATCTACCGGATCAGGTTTACAGAATTATTAGAGTGGGTATTAGAATTACCAAATTTCAAAGGTACCCGCGAGGAAAGTAGTGAAGGTCACCTGGAGCAAATCCAGTCTGCCTGGGTTTACGAGTGGCGCGATAACCAGGATTAATTAGTATGTTTCTGCAAAAACTCAAAGCAATAACCACCTTCATATTTGATGTGGATGGTGTTTTAACAAACGGTAATATTCTCGCGTCCGAAAGCGGTGAGTTTTTGCGTTCCTTTAATATTAAAGATGGTTATGCACTGCAGCTGGCCGTAAAAAAGGGCTACCAGGTCTGTATCATTTCAGGCGGTAGTGGCGAGGGTATGCGCCGTCGCTTTGCGGGTTTAGGCATTGAAAATGCTTACCTGGGCGTCTCTGATAAAGTAAAAGTATTTGAAGAATACCTCCTGCAAAACGGGATTAACCGTGAACAGGTGTTATACATGGGTGATGATATTCCCGACTATAAAGTGATGAAATTGGTTGGCTTACCGACCTGTCCGGCGGATGCCGTGGAGGAGATCAAAGCCATTTCTACCTATATATCACCGCTTCCCGGTGGTAAATGCGCTGCGCGCGATGTGATTGAAAAAGTGCTTAAAATTCAAGGCCGCTGGTTCGATGAGAACCCTGACGCCAGCGACGCTGCGAAGTAGCATTTAAATCATGTAACGCTTACGTTACAAAATACGCTTAAACCTTTCCTGCTGTTGCCCCCTCTAATCCATAACACACACATAGAACATAACATATGAAAAAGTTAGTAATGGTTTGCGGATTGGCACTTGGTGTATTCACCATGGCTAACGCACAGACAGAAAATCGCAAAATGATATCCCCTGAAGATAGGGCGAAAAAACAAACAGAAAAATTAGCAGCAGACCTTAAGCTTTCTGAAGCACAAAAAGCGAAAGTATTAGACATCTATACCGCGCAGGCTAAAGAACAGCAAGAACAAAGAATCGCTGCTAGAAAAGCCCAAAAAGCTGAACGTGATAAACGTATAGCCCAGAGCGTAGAAAATGAGAAAAAATTGCAGTCTGTATTCACTCCTGACCAGCAAAAAGCATATGATACCATGAAAGCAGAACGTAAAGCTAAAATGGAAAAAAGACGTGCTGATTTCAAAGGTAAAGGTCATAGAGGTTTACATGACAGGCACCATGAAATGAAGAAAATGTAATTGTTAATTTTTGTTTTTTTTAGGAAATAGAAGCGGCTTAACGGCCGCTTTTATTATTTTAGCACAAATTTAATTTATGTATACGCAGAGTCTACCCATCATCCTTGCTTCCAAATCTCCACGCCGCCAGGAATTATTAGCCTTAATGGATCTTGATTTCAGGGTAGTGTTAAAGGAGGTAGACGAAAGTTATCCTGAAGGACTAAGCCCTGCAGAAATAGCCGTATACATTGCAGAGAAAAAGGCGAATGCCTTTCTGGAAGACCGCGAAGACAGCATCGTCATTACAGCGGATACCATTGTGGCATACGACAATGAGATTCTAGGAAAACCAGAAAATGCGGTACATGCCCTGGAAATGCTCAGCAAACTGTCTGGCAGCCGCCACGAAGTTTATACCGGCGTTTCCCTGCTTTATGCAGAACAGTTGTTGTCTTTTTACGATGTCACCGAGGTATATTTTAAAACCCTAACACAAGAACAAATTCAATACTATATCGATCACTACAACCCGTTTGATAAAGCGGGTGCCTATGGCGTACAAGATTGGATCGGTATGGTTGCGGTAGAGCGGATACAAGGTTCCTATACCAATGTGATGGGACTACCAACAGAAAAATTATACTCGGCCTTATCGGCGATTTAATTGGTGTTCCTGCAATAAACTATATAATACACCCATCTTCAGGTCGTAAGTAGACAGCCGAAGTTCCGGTATTGCAAAAGTTTTTAACACATAATCGGTAAGCAGCGCTGCTATCACAATTAAATCCACCCTTAAAGGGATCAGGTTTTTTATTTTTGCCCTTTGCGCATGGGTAGAAGCCACTAGCTGTGTAGAGAGTCGATTATAACCTTCCATGGATAGGGGAGCCCAGGCCAGGGATTTCAGGTCTAGGTCTTTTTGCAGCAGCACGGCGAATGTCTCAAAAGCACCCGCAGAACCTACTAATACTTTCGGCTGGTGTATCTGGCAGGCTTCTTTTAGTTCATTTACCTGCTGGTCTACATGATGTATGATCGCTGATTGATCGGCCTCATTGATAGGGTCCGATTTAAAAAAAGCCTGTAATAAGCGCGCAGCACCAAGGTCATAACTCTTTTTCCACAACAGATCTTTCGTATTACATAGAATAAACTCCGTGCTTCCTCCGCCAATATCCATAATTAGGGTGGTGTCTGTAATGACACCAGTGGCCTGTACGCCTTTAAAAATAAAGTCTGCTTCTGCATCGCCACTAATCACTTCAATATCAATTCCAGTTTGTTCTTTAACGGCCTGCACAAATGCGGGTCCGTTGCTGGCATTACGTACCGCCGAGGTAGCTGTGGCTTTCACAACCTGCACCTGTTGTTCTTTTAAGGTTTCACTAAACCCAATTAAAGCCTGAAGCCCTCTTTCGAAGGCTTCAGGAATAATGATGTTTTCGTTTAACCGGCCTTCGCCAAGCTTCACCGGTACATTTGTTTTATAGGTGATGTCGACTTCCCCATTGGAGAAATCTGCTATAATTAAATGGAACGTGTTTGTTCCGATGTCGATAACACCTGCTTTCATTTGCGCTTAATTTTTATAAGTAAACCATTTCATCATTTCTCTGAAATTGGTTTTCTTGCCATACATTAATATACCAACGCGGTATATGCGCGATGCTACCCAAACCGTGCCAATAAATCCAATGATCAGTAGTGCCATCGACAAAGCCAGCTGCCAATCCGGAACGCCATAAGGTAAACGCACCATCATGGCAATAGGAGAGGTAAAGGGGATCATAGAAAGCCAAAAAGCCATAGAACCATAGGGATCGTTAGTCACCACACTTAAGGACAAGACGTATCCTAAAAGCAGCGGCATCATCACCGGGAACATAAACTGCTGGGTCTCGGTTTCGCTGTCTACCGCAGAGCCAATGGCCGCATACAAGGCACTATAGAATAAATAGCCACCCAAAAAGAAAAAGATAAATACCGTTACGATTTTAGCCACATTGAGGTTGGCTACGCTCTTTTGGATATTGGCAAAAGTATCATCACTTGCGGTATTTATTTGCTGTGTGTTCACCATTCCATTAGGCACGCTGCTGGATGCTGCGGTTGCTTCTTTCAGGGTGTCTTTGTCTACAAATACCTTCATCACCAGCGTAGATATGCTGGCGGTTAATACAATCCATAGTAAAAACTGCGTAAGGCCCACCAGGGCGATACCAATGATTTTACCCATCATCAGCTGGAAGGGTTTCACCGAGGAGATCATCACCTCAACAATACGGCTTGTTTTTTCTTCAATTACCCCACGCATCACCTGTATTCCATAAAGCATGATAAACATGAACATCAAAATACCGGCTACATAAGCAATAATGGTACTTGCACCCGCACTGGAGTCTTCTTCGGAACCCAGTTCATTGATCTTCTTCGTGTCAATGTCTACAGCCGTTTTTAACTTATCCAGGTCCTGCTGTGAAATTCCGGAAGCCTTTAACTTCTGGTTGCTGATCAGGTCTTCGATGTCATTAGCGATGTTGCTTGATAAGGTCAGTCCAGCCTGTTTGCTCCCCAGTACCTGAATGCCCTGTGGCTGGTTAAGTTCAAAAGGCGGAATATATAACAAGTAGTCGAAGCCAGATTTGTCTAACTCAGCTTTCATGTCTTTCAGCGGCTTATTCACATAGGTGTAAGTCCGGTTTTTGTTGTTGACCAGCTGTTCAGTGAGGTTAGCATTTTCGTTGATCACCGCAATGTTATTGTGTGAGCCGCTTACCCCTTTGTAGGAGAAGTAGAACATCATGCCATAAAAAATGGCGATAATCAATGGGGTGAGTAAAGTCATTACAATGAAGGACTTCTTTTTAACGCGCGACAGGTATTCTCTTTGTATAATAAGTAGTACTTTATTCATGGCTTAGTTTTTTTGTTTTACCTTTTCTATAAAAATGTCGTTCATGGTCGGTATCACCTCTTCGAGTCTGCTTACCGAAACGTAAGGCAATAAAGCACTTAACAGTTGGTTGGCACTTTGCTCAGGCTGCAACTGCACTTTAATCCTGGAGTTCCCTTTATAAATATCAGTTTCCAATACTTGAAAATCCGGTGCTACCTGTTGCAGGTCGTGCACGCCATGGTACTCCACCCAGAAGGTATTGTTGCGGTATTGCTCTTTAATATCGTCTACAGCGCCATCAAGGATCTTTTTAGAACGGTTAATCAATGCGATATTATCACATAACTCTTCAACAGACTCCATGTGGTGTGTAGAAAAAATAAAGGTGGCGCCTTTCTTATTCAGTTCCAGAATTTCATCTTTGATAATGGCGGCATTTACCGGGTCGAAGCCAGAAAAGGGTTCATCTAATATAATCAGCTCTGGCTCATGTAATACGGTAGCTACAAACTGTACCTTCTGTTGCATCCCTTTACTCAGGTCCTCCACTTTTTTGTTCCACCAGCTTCCCATCTCCAATTTCTCAAACCAGTGTTTTATGCGTTTGGTGGCTTCATGGGTCGTTAAACCTTTCAGTTTAGCGAGGTATAACACCTGTTCGCCAATTTCCATCTTTTTGTAGAGACCTCTTTCTTCTGGCAGGTAACCAATCTGGGCAATATGATCGGAGTTTAACCGCTTTCCGTTAAAAAGCACTTCGCCCTGGTCGGGGGCGGTAATCTGGGTAATGATCCTGATCAGTGAGGTTTTACCAGCACCATTTGGTCCCAGCAGACCAAAGATCTTTCCTTTTTCAATCGTGAGGCTCACATCATCCAATGCACGGTGGGAAGCATACTGTTTTACAATATTGTTTACTTGAAGCATCGTTGTTAATTAGTTTAGAAATTTGTAGTTACTTTTTATCCCGTTAAACGGTTTGGTTAACTATTAGTAACCAAAAGTGTTAAAACATTACAGAATTTCTAAATTTAATTGATGTATGTGAATAAAAATAATTTTAAAGCACTTTTGTCATGTCCTGCAGTTGCCTCGCGTTAATCAAAGCACTCTGCCCCCAGGTATTGTTAAAATACACATAAATTTGTTTTTTATTGGGATCCACCTGTTTAACAAAGTTCTCTAAATCTTCAATGGTATACAAGGATTTATACAGTACCGGTTTGCCATGAAAGCGGTAATATAGCATCTCCCCATTGTCGATCACGTCATCGGGCAGGGCCGATGGATAGCTGATGCCACTAAAGCTGACCTGGTGCATACGCAGCGCTTCAAATACGTCTGCCGTCCACCAGGAAAGGTGTCTGAATTCCACGACATTCTGAAACGAGGAATCCAGTTGATCTAATACCAGGGCCAGCCGTTCTTCGGTATACACAAAACTAGGAGGCATTTGAAATAATACAGCACCTAGTTTCTGCTGTAAACCTTCACGTATGGTACCGTAAAAATCGCTCACAAGACTGTCTACTTCGTTAAACTTTTTATAGTGGGTTATAAGCCTCGGGGCTTTAATAGTAAAGAGAAAGTCGTCGGGACTTTTATCATTCCAGGTGGTAAAGGTCTTTGGACCGGGCATTTTATAAAATGTGGAGTTTATTTCAATGGTGTTAAAATGCTGGCAGTAATATTCAAACCAGTTTTTTTGTGCTAAGCCAGCGGGGTAAAATATTTCTTTCCATTCCTTGTAGTAAAAACCTGAGCAACCTATTCTCCAATCCATGTAATTATATTTAGTTGCTTTATAACAAAAAAAGCCACCCGATTGGGTGGCTTTAATGGAAATTATTAATTATTATTCGAAATATTCTTTCATCTTCTCAAAGAAGCTCTTATCATTTTTACCTGGTTGAGGTTTAAAATTCGGAGAGTCCCTTAATTTTTCAAGTAACATTCTTTCCTCTACACTTAGCGCCTTAGGCGTCCAAATGTTCACATGGATAATCTCATCACCACGGTGGTAAGAATTGATTTCAGGTATACCTTTGCCTTTTAAACGTAACAGTTTACCACTTTGTGTACCTGCTTCAATTTTAATCTTAGCTTTACCATCAATGGTAGGTACTTCAGCACTGTAACCTAAAGCAGCATCAACAATACTTACATGTAAATCATACACAATGTTGTTACCCTCTCTTTTCAAGGTTTCATGAGGAATTTCCTCAATCAGAATGATCAAGTCTCCTGGTATACCACCGTTAGGTCCGGCATTACCTTTACCACTCATGCTTAACTGCATGCCATCGCTCACACCTGCAGGAATGTTTATTGTAATGGTTTCCTCACCGCGTACGGTACCTTCACCATGGCACGACGAACATTTGGCTGTAATCTGAGAACCAGTACCATTACAAGTAGGGCAGGTAGCAGTAGTTTGCATCTGTCCTAAAATAGTATTAGTTACCCTACGCACAGAACCCTGTCCGCCACAGGTGCTACAGGTGCTGATCGATGAACGATCTTTAGCGCCAGAACCGTCACAGGTTTTACAAACTACCTGTTTATTAACTTTTATTTTTTTCTCTGCACCGTTGGCAATCTCTTCCAGGGTTAGTTTAACCTTGATTCTAAGGTTAGAACCTTTAGCAACCCTGCGGCCGCCACGTTGCTGGCCGCCACCGCCACCAAAGAAACTATCAAAAGGGCTTCCGCCGCCACCACCAAAGATATCACCAAACTGGCTAAAGATATCTTCCATGTTCATGCCGCCACCGCCGTAACCGCCGCCGCCTGCTGCACCTCCAACACCGGCATGACCATAATGATCATAACGTTGTTTCTTTTCCGGATTACTTAAAACCTCGTATGCTTCAGCAGCTTCCTTAAATTTTTCTTCTGCGGTTTTGTCGTCAGGGTTTTTATCGGGGTGATATTTAATAGCAAGCTTACGGTAGGCCTTCTTTATGTCTTCAGCAGTTGAGGATTTACTAACCCCAAGTACATCATAATAATCTCTTTTGCTCATAATATTAACTACCCACTACCACTTTGGCAAAGCGAATTACTTTGTCATTTAACGTATAACCTTTCTCCAAAACATCAATCACTTTTCCTTTCAAATCTTCAGTTGGTGCTGGAATTTTAGTGATGGCTTCATGAAGGTCGGTATTAAATTCAGTGTTAATGCTATCCATTTCCTTTAATCCTTTTTGCGTCAGGATGCCTTTTAACTTAGAATATACCAGTTGTACACCCTCTTGTACTGCCGCAACATCCGTTGCCGTTTCATTTGCCTTGTTTGCACGATCGAAATCATCAAGCACCGTTAATAAAGAAACCAGTACATCTTTACCTGCAGTTTGTAATAACTCTACACGTTCTTTTTGTGTACGTCTTTTATAGTTGTCAAACTCCGCAAATAAGCGTAAGTATTTATCATTTAAAGCTGTATTTTCAAGACGCAATTTTTCTTCCTCTGAAAGCTCTTTTGGCACTTCAGGTAAGGCCGCTTCATCAGTATTTGAAATTGTCTCTTCGTTAGGCTGATCACCAATTCCCTGCTCTACAGCGGGGTTTCCTTCTAGCGGATTTTCGTTCTCGTTTTTCTTCTTCTTGCTAAACATGGTACAGTATAAGTTTTGTTGGTCAACTCAAAAGTGTTGCCAAGGGGTGATATCAGCCATGCTGTCAGTTTAAAATGAATCATACTGTACAGAATGGCTGAAATAGTTATTTTTGTCAGAAATTTTAGACGAAAGTAGCGTGTTCCAACACCTGTCCACCTTCACATTTGATAATCCTGGAAGGGAGGGTGCGGATAATATGATAATCATGAGTGGCCATTAAAACAGCGGTTCCACCCTGGCTGATTTGTTTTAGCAACATTACAATCTCTTCAGATGTATCAGGATCCAGGTTTCCAGTAGGCTCATCAGCAAGAATAATCTCAGGATTATTTAATAAAGCGCGGGCAATCACAATACGTTGCTGCTCGCCCCCGGAAAGTTCATGTGGCATCTTTTTGATCTTCGAGCGAAGACCCACTTTATCCAGTACATCTTTAATACGTTCCTGAATAAGGTTTTTGTCGGTCCAACCTGTCGACTTTAACACAAACTCCAGGTTTTTTTCAACCGTTCGGTCCGTTAACAACTGAAAGTCCTGGAAAACGATGCCCAGTTTCCTTCTTAAATATGGAACATCACGCTCAGATAGTTTTTTCAGGTCAAATCCAGCCACTATACCTTCACCGTTTCCGATTTTCAGGTCGCCGTAAATGATCTTTAATAAACTACTCTTTCCCGAACCGGTCTGTCCAATCAAGAATACAAACTCGCCTTTGTCGATGCTTAAGTTAACATCTGATAGAACCAGGTGTTTCTGCTGAAAAACATCAACATTATTTAACTTTATCACTGCGTTTCCTGTCATGCTTAAATATCTAGTTTTTTGATCTGTCCGAAAGGCAGATCTTTAATAATATCCATTATATAAGGTAATTTGTCGCCTAAACCTAATTTGTCTAAAGACTTATCCGGCCGGTCTACCCTGAAGTATGCGAGTAAGGTAAACTTCTCATCCCGTAACTGCACATAGTCTGGAATTTTGGCAATGCCTTTTACTTTAATAACATACATAACACCAAAAATAGTATTTCAAATTGATAATATAAGTATGAGGCTTCAGATCGAAGGATAAAAGCGTTTTGTTAGTCAATCAGATTGTTCAAAAATTCAATGGTATTGATGTTATCGGCATAGTCCCAAAGTTTCGGACTTTGGCTTTCGCCGAATCCGGCACAAGCTACATTAACATGTAAAGACGTTTGCGTAACCACGCATTGTATGTTATCTGCCCGTTCGTTAATGGCTTGTTCTACGCTTGCCAGGTCTGTATAGGTTTCATAATAGAGAACGGCCAGCGGAGAGGCGATCTGCTGGTCTTCCTTTAACAACAAAAAGCCATTGTCTAAATGTTTGTCACCGTTTACCAGATAAATAGACTTGTTATAGTCGTAGTTATTATTGTACTTAAAATGATTAAAAATTGGCTGAAAAGATTCAAGAGGCTCAAAAAAGTACTTGATATCAAAACCTTCAGGGATATAGATTTTTGAAACATTACGACAACCTAACCCGAAATAATCAAAAATGTCGTGGCCAAGCTTTTTAATCTCTTCAGGGGTTTCATTGCCAGTTAACACGGCTACACTATTGCGGTTTTTGCGGATAATGTTAGGCACATTGCCGAAATAATATTCAAAATACCTGGAGGTGTTGTTGCTTCCGGTGGCAATAATGGCATCAAAATCCTTTAAACGTTCTGTGTATACAATCCGGTCAGCAAATAGCGGCTCAATTTTAATCAATTCAGTTAACAATGCAGGTAACAGTTTATCGTCGGAAGAGGAGAATTTTATCAGTGCAATGTTGCCCGTAGCCAATACCGAGAGTATATCATGAAATCCCACCATTGGTATATTTCCTGCTAATATTAAACCTATTTTCTTCGGCTTGTCACTTACTTTGATGCCTTCAAACCATTTTTCGATGTCATTATCGTTCAACATGGCATGAAAAGCCGCCAACGAACGTTCTACTTCTTCGCGCGTAAACCAGGCATTATGGTTTGGAGCCGACAAAATTAAGTTGTTAAAATGCTCGTCTGGATGACCGAGAAATGCACTTAGTTTTTTGAAAGCAATTATTATTTTTTCTGCGTTTAGAATGGACATATTCAAACTAAAATTAAAGTATAAGTGTTATATTTGCATGCAAAGGTAAACTTAGCAATAGATATAGACGAAGACATGGCAATTAAAATAACAGACGAATGTATTAACTGCGGAGCATGTGAGCCGGAATGCCCTAATAACGCAATATATGATGCAGGCACTGCCTGGAGATTCTCTGATGGTACCAACTTAAATGGCATCATAGACTTCGGTGGCGCTCAGGTTGATGCAGAGGCAGCTCAGGATGCGATATCAGACGAGGTATATTATATCGTATCCGATAAATGTACCGAATGTAAAGGTTTTCATGATGAACCTCAATGTGCTGCGGTTTGCCCGGTAGATTGTTGTGTAGATGATGAAGACGTTCGGGAAACTGAAGAAGAATTATTAGCGAAAAAAGCCTGGTTACACCAGGAAGGTTAAAAGAATACCTTATATTTTGAAAGAGAAAGGCCGGTTCATTTCCTAATGTAACCGGCTTTCGTATTTTTAGATGTCAGCTTTATTGGGCACAATTAACACCGGACAGGCGGATTTACGTGCCACATGTTCAGCTACACTGCCCATCAGGAAGTGATACAAACCCGTACGTCCATAAGTTCCGATAACAATCAGGTTAGATCCCCATGCATCGCTTTGCTCAATAATTCCGTGCGCGGCACTGTCTACAACACTTAAATAGGTAGTTGGTATACCCAAGCCATATTTCTTTTCTATTTCTTGCAGCAATATATGGCTGTTTTCTTCACTATTGTCGTACGTTTCCAGAAAAACAGGCGCCAGCGTAAGGTCCGGATTAACGTTAAGTCGGAGGCCAAGCGGTTAGGAGGACAA
>NZ_JAZQNU010000020.1:0-4417 GCF_045627485.1 Pedobacter sp.
TCAAGAGGACAATTGGGGTTTGAGAAAATTAGCGTATCCGATTGAAAAAAAAGCAAGCGGATTTTTCCACCTTACAGAGTACAAATCTTCAGGTGAATTAATTAACAAGTTGGAGTTAGAGCTTAAACGCGATGAGCGTGTTCTACGTTTCCTGACCATTAGATTAGACCGTCATGCGGTTGCTTATAATGAGAAGAAACGCAGTGGTGCTTTTAACAAAAAACCTAAACAGGAGGCTGCAGTATAATGGCTAAGGATCAAATACAATATGTTACCGCTCCAAAAGTGGACGATAACAGAAAAAAATATTGCCGTTTCAGAAAAAACGGGATTAAATACATTGATTACAAAGACGCAAACTTTTTATTGAAATTCATCAATGACCAAGGTAAAATTTTACCTCGCCGTTTAACGGGTACTTCATTGAAATTTCAACGCAAAGTGGCGCAAGCGGTTAAACGTTCACGCCACATTGGTTTGTTACCTTTCGTTGCTGACCAATTAAAATAAGAGCTGAGAGATGGAAATTATATTAAAACAAGATATCAAGTCCCTAGGGGAAAAAGATGATATCGTGAATGTAAAGCCAGGATACGGCCGTAATTACCTGATTCCACAAGGATTTGGTGCTTTGGCTACGCCTTCAGCTAAAAAAGTTTTAGCAGAAAACTTAAAACAAGCTGCTTTTAAACAAGATAAAATTAAAAAAGACGCTGAAGGTATTGCTGTACGTTTAGCTGATGTTAAGTTATCTATTGGTGCTAAAGCTGGTGAGACTGGTAAGATTTTTGGTGCAGTAAACACTATTATGATTGCTGAAGCGTTAAAACTACAAGGTTTTGATGTTGACCGTCGCCGCATTACTTTCGAAACTGAACCTAAATTTGTTGGCGAGTATATCGCTAACTTAAACTTACACAAAGAAGTGAAAGTTAAAGTTCCTTTCGAAGTTGTAGCAGAATAGTCAAACTTATTCGATATAAAAAAAGCGTCCTGAATTTCAGGACGCTTTTTTTTGTGTCTACTTTTTCCGCAGGCTGCGGTACTCGTCTATTTGTTTCCTGATTTGCTGTACGTCACTTTTAGAAAAGCCATGTACTTTCACCTGGGTGCCATTGAGGTATAAGGTAATGGTAGAAAAGCCAATCATCGGGGTATCAATTTCAATAGCAGTGATGTCTTCATAATTCAGGTATTTAGATTCGCCGCTAAATACACCTGGTTTCTTAATCTCTACACTGCTTTCAGTTAAGTGTATCTCCATTGGAAATGCTTTATTGCCCTCAGAGAGCCTCGATGCTGTATATTTCATGTGTGTTATTTTTTATGTGACTGAATATAACGAATGTAACAAATTTATTGAATGCTGAAATGAAGGATTTGTTACCTTTGATTTCATGGCAAAAGTACGACGCGCTCCACAAAAAAAGCAACAACCTTTTTTGAAAAAAATTACCACTCTACTTGCAAAAGTGCTGATCTGGTTTTTAGTGGTCAGTGTATTTTGGGTACTGCTCTATCGCTTCGTTAATCCACCCATCACGATGTTGATGATTGTGCGTAATATCGAACGGAAGACCGATGGGAGGCCATTTAAATTAGAGAAAGAATGGGTGCCTTTTGAAGAAATCTCTGATAACATGAAAAGAGCTGCGGTGTCTGCCGAAGACCAGTTGTTTTTGAAACACATGGGTTTCGACCTGAAGGCCATTGAAAAGGCTTATGCCGATAATACCAAGGGTAAAAATGTAAAGGGTGGCAGCACAATTTCACAGCAAACCGCCAAGAATGTATTCCTGTGGCCGGGCCGTTCCTGGTTGCGTAAGGGGTTCGAAGCCTATTTTACTTTATTAATAGAGTTATTGTGGAGCAAGGAGCGTATTTTAGAAGTGTATTTAAATGTTATTGAAATGGGTGATGGGATTTATGGCGCAGAAGCAGCTTCGCAGACGTATTACGGCAAATCCTGCCGGAAGATGACGCGCGGCCAGGCTGCCTTGATTGCTGCTTGTTTCCCAAATCCAAGACGATGGACACCAGTTCGGCCTACGAACTATATTAAGAAACGCCAATACCTGATCATGAGAAACATGAGACGCTTAGGCCCATTAGATTTTTAAGCCTGTTTAACAATTTATTATTCATTAACCTAAACCAATGATAAAGACCACTAAATCCCTGATTTATTTAATGATCCTGGCCCTGATGCTGCTAGCAACGCTGCCTGGATGGGCACAGAAAAAATATGTAATGGTTATTCATGGTGGTGCAGGCACTATTTTAAAGGCAAACATGACACCGGCAAAGGAAGCTGATTACCGGGAAGCATTAACCCTGGCTTTAAAAACCGGTTATGATGCTTTGAAAGCCGGTAAATCAAGCATGGATGCGGTGGAAGTTACCATTCATACGATGGAAGATTCGCCTTTGTTTAATGCAGGCAAGGGTGCTGTTTTTACACATGATGGAAAAAATGAAATGGATGCGGCCATGATGGATGGCAAAACGCAGATGGCGGGAGCCGTTGCCGGGGTAACGACCATCAGGAATCCGATATCAGCAGCAAGGGCCGTGATGGAAAAGTCTGAACATGTGATGATGGTAGGCCAGGGTGCAGAGCAATTTGCGAAGCAAGCTGGCTTGAAGATCGTTCCACCGAGTTACTTTTATACCAAAGACCGCTGGGACGGTTTACAAAGAGCGATTAAGCAAGATTCCGTCAAAGCAGTATTGGATCATGTCAGCAAAAAAAGCAATTTACTGGGCATTAAGAATAGAGATGATAAATTTGGTACCGTAGGGGCAGTGGCTTTAGACCAGGCCGGAAACCTGGCTGCAGGAACCTCTACCGGAGGAATGACCAATAAAAAATACGGCAGGGTAGGTGATGCGCCGATCATTGGTGCAGGTACCTATGCAAATAACGAAACTGCAGGTATATCTGCAACGGGTTGGGGGGAGTTTTATATTCGCAATGTGGTGGCTTACGATATTTCAGCTATGATGGAATATAAAAAGATGAGCCTGCAGGATGCCGCGGCTGCTGCCATTGAAAAGGTGGGCAAAATGGGTGGCGATGGAGGTTTAATTGCCTTGGACCGCGCTGGAAACGTAGCGATGCCATTTAACACCGCTGGAATGTACAGGGGAACGGTAACTGAAGATGGAGAAATAGAAGTGTTGATCTATAAATAGAAAGTTACATTAAATGGGCGAAAACAGTACTGTGCCAGCTTTTTTCGAAAGGCACTTCCCATTTGTTTTCAAACTCTTCTAAGGTTTGAACCAGGTTGTTGAAAACAATGGTTTGTGGACCAATCTTTTTAATAGAAATCAGCGTCTCAAAATCTTCCTTATTAAGGGCTATGATTTTGTTGTCCGCAACATAAGCCATATTAAACCTATTAAACAAGTCTACATTAAATTCCTGTTCAATTTCTTTAACCAGGCGTACCGAGGAATCGATAGAACAACCGGTAACATTGGCTGTGGCTTCATCAACGGTAAAAACAATAAAGAAATTATAAATTACTTCTGCTTTAGCATCTAACTGGTGGCCATGTGCTTTCCATTGACTGGTAAAGTCCTGTAACTTCTGTTCAATAGCCTGAACTTCGGCAGCAGTAAATTCGCGGTCGCTTTGGTATACCCATACTTTAGATTTCGGAGAAAAACTCATAAAGCAAATTTAACATTTTTGAATTAAGAATGTGTAGCGTGTTTACTATTTTGACATCCAGACTCCAAAATTATTGATCGCCTGCTAAGGAGGCCTGCAAAAGAGGCTGCACTAATGCATTGAGTGGTATTCCCTTTGGGAGACTGGCAGAACCGAAAGATATGGCAAAATTTGTGGGGTTTCTGGTTTCTCCAAGAGCTGGTTATTTAACCGGCACAAATACGTGATAGATGGTGGAATGGTACCGACCATTTAAAAGTTGACGATTAAAAATAATAAATTATAAATATACCGATTATAGTAACGAATTTAGTTAAAGCACAAGACAGCTTTGATTCTTCAGCTTATGCAAACTGTTTTTCAGAAACAGGTGTAGTGCATGACGAAGGAAAAACTCATAAGGGAAGTACAGAAATTAAACAATGGAATAAGAAGACATATGGAATGCAATATATAATTTTGAGTTTTAATGGGGAACTTATTCGGTCGTTGAAAATAACTGTTTAGTACACGTAAATGAATAATGTTGTGTAGGCTGCTTTACAACGCTTTCTAATGAAAATATATCTTAAATCTAATTAAATGAGATATGCTTAAAAATTATGAAATAAGTGATGAGAGTTTCTCTACTGCGCAACTAGCTTTAAAGGAACTATTTCTAAGTCAGGATGAAATTCCTGATGTCGTGAAGATACATAGTCAAGTACACCAGAAAAGAATTCTAATTAATGGTGAATT
>NZ_JAZQNU010000021.1:0-25641 GCF_045627485.1 Pedobacter sp.
GGATCAATATCCAGGGGATTTTATATGTTGAGCTAACTGAGTTTAAGACCTGCGTCTTCTATCACCGCCAGCACTACTTCCGCCTTCTCGTCTTCCGCCACCGCTTCTTTCCTCACGGCTTCTGCCAGAGAAATCTTTGAATCCGCCACCAGCGTTTCCACCTTCGCGTCTTCCAGCACCGCCTTCACGACGACCGCCTCCACCGTAACTTCTTCTTTCGCCGCCACCGCCGCCGAAACTGCGTTTTCTTTCGCCGCCGCCTCTACTTTCCGCTGCATCACCAGATTTTTCAATCCTTACACTGCGGTTGTTGAATTGTACGTTGTTGAAATTGCTGAATAAAGCATCGACGCTTGAGTCTTCAACTTCGAAGAATGAATAAACACCTTTAAGATCAATCTTTCCAATGCTTTTTCCGCTGATTTTACCGTTGTTACATACGAAAGATAATAAATCACCTCTAGTAAAGTCATCTACCGAACCTAAGTTGATAAACAAACGGGTATAACCTGCACTGTTTCTAGAACCACGCTCTCCACGCTCACCACGTTCGCCACGATCATCTGCAGATGCATTTAAATCAGGAGCGTTTTTGTAGTAATCTAAAAAGCGGTTAAACTCTAAAGATGCAAAACGTTTGATCACGTCTTCTTTGCTTAATTCAGCAAATTGTTCCATGATCCGTGGAATATATTGATCGATTTGTGCTTCGTTTACTTCAACTGTATTTACTTTATGAACTAAAGAGAACAATTGTTTTTCACAAACATCAAAACCTGTAGGTAATTCTGCTTTGGTAAATTGTTTACCAATGATTCTTTCGATCTGACGTATTTTGCCAATTTCTTTAGAATTGATGATACAGATAGAGATACCAGTTTTACCTGCACGACCAGTACGGCCAGAACGGTGGGTATAACTCTCGATTTCATCAGGTAAAGAATAGTTAATTACGTGAGTAACGTTGTTTACATCGATACCACGGGCAGCTACATCAGTTGCAATTAATAATTGCATGTGTCTGTCGCGGAACCGTTGCATTACTTTATCACGTTGTTGTTGAGATAAATCTCCGTGCAATGCATCAGCATTGTAACCATCTTTGATTAAGTGCTCAGCAACATCCTGCGTGTCCATTTTGGTTTTACAAAATACAACAGCAAAAATTTCCGGGTTAAAATCTACGATACGTTTAAGTGCAGCGTATTTATCTCTGGCGCGTACTACATAGTACTCGTGTTCGATATTTACGTTACCTGTGTTTTTTGTACCCATAGTCAACTCAATAGGGTTGTCCATGTAGTTTTTAGCTATTCTTCTTACCTCAGGAGGCATTGTAGCGGAGAATAACCAAGTTTTTTTATCATCTGGTGTAGTAGACAAAATATCATTAATGTCTTCCTGGAAGCCCATGTTCAACATTTCGTCAGCCTCGTCTAAAACTACATATTTCACATTTGAGAAATCTATAGCCTTACGGCCAATAATGTCTAACATACGGCCCGGTGTAGCCACAACTATTTGTACACCGATTCTGATCTCACGTAATTGCTGCATGATGTTTGCACCACCGTAAACGGCAACAACATTAGCACCTGAGATGTTTTTTGAGAAATTCTTGATGTCACTGGTAATCTGTAGGCAAAGCTCTCTCGTAGGGCATAAAATCAACGCCTGAGGCTTATTGCTTTTAAAGTCTATCAATTCTAACAGCGGCAAGCCGAATGCGGCTGTTTTTCCTGTACCAGTTTGGGCCAAACCAACAAAATCGTTAACGCCCTCTAAGAGTACAGGAATACTTTGTTCCTGAATAGGTGTTGGATTTTCGAAACCTAAATCCGTTACAGCATTAACAACGTCATCACTTATCCCCAATAATTTAAATGGGTTTGTCATGTATTATTTAATTAAGCCGCAAAGGTAGCGATTTTAATTAGGTTTTCTTTTATGCATATTAAAATAATAGGTGTCAGGCTACCAGTAACTTAGCGAAGTCTGTCGGCAGATTTAATCAACTGCTCGTCATTTTTGATGCCTCGTAACGCTAAAAAATTAAAAATAATGGCTAGAATTGGCATAAAAGCCCCGGCATTGTAAGCTACACCTTCCATTCCTCCTGGCAAATGCTGCGCCATCTGGCTGATCCAGAAACTTAGAGCAACTGTTAAAATGATAACCACATTACAAATTCTTTTTTGTAATGTCCTATTTCTGAAGCTAAAAATATTTGCAAAGGTTAAAATAGCCAGTGCAATAGTGCTGATCATTAAAGCCATAAATCCTTCCACTTTAATTGTTCCCGTGGTCGCTTTTTGATACAATCCACTTACCAATACCCAATATTCGGTGTTGTTACTCATTTTGGTAACTACAGGCAAAATGATTAAAAGGAATAAAGCAAGGCTGGCTAAAAAAAGCCATATAGATTGTACTCTTTGTATCATATCAGTTTATTTTTCCAGCAAATATATTAAAAGGCATAGACTAAGCAATTACAATTATAAGAAGTGTAATTAGAAAGATTAACTTTGTGGTATTGGATACGCAGCGTTTTTTTATAGAATTGGCCTACAACGGCACACCTTATCATGGCTGGCAGATACAGCCCAACGCCCTCACCGTGCAGGAATGTCTGGATAAGGCTTTATCGGTATTTTTTAGGCAACCGGTAATCACCTTAGGTTGCGGCAGAACCGATACCGGTGTTCACGCCACACAGTTTTATGCGCACTTTGACCTGCTTGCTGAACCTGACCTCGCAGTAGAACAGAAAGTAAACAGCATTAATTCGCTTTTGCCTTATACCATTGCCATCAAAAGGGTCTTTAAAGTAGATAGCGATGCACATGCCCGCTTTCATGCCGTATCACGTGCCTACCAGTACCACCTACATTTTCATAAAGATCCTTTCAAATTAGACCGCTCCTGGTTATATAAAGGACCGCTGGATGTGGACACTATGAACGAAGCGGCAAAGTTAATTTCAACTTATACTGATTTCTCCTGCTTCAGTAAATCCAACACACAAACCTTTACCAATAATTGCAAAATTACCGAAGCCTATTTTGAAAAAACGGGCGATGCCCTGGTGTTTACCATACGTGCAGATCGCTTTCTGAGAAACATGGTGAGGGCAATTGTAGGCACTTTAATCAGGGTGGGTAAAAAAGAAATAAATTTGGTAGAACTGGCACAAATTCTGGAAAGTAAAGACAGGCGCAATGCCGGTCAGTCAGTTCCTGCTTGTGGTTTATATTTAGTCAAAGTAGATTATCCTTTTGTAACAGCCGATGTCTAAGATAACTGGAGAAGCGTTTAATGTCGGTTTACTGAGGAGGGTTTTTCAGTATGTGAAACCTTACCGCAAAATATTCGTCTGGTCGGTTATCCTTACCTTGTTGTTAGCCGTCATGGCGCCCGTGCGTCCATACCTTATTAAGTATACGGTAGATAATTTTATAATGACCGGCGATTACAACAACCTGGTGATCTTTACCCTGATCATGCTGGTCTTGCTGGTTTTACAAAGTGGTATACAATATAGTCACACTTTATTAACAAATATACTGGGGCAATCGGCTATTAAAGATTTACGGGTTGATGTGTTTAACCACATCACAAAACTGCGGCTGAAGTATTTTGATAAAACACCGATCGGCCAGTTGATTACCCGTACCGTTTCAGATCTGGAAACCATTTCTGATATTTTTTCTGAGGGTTTGATCGTCATCATTGGCGATATCCTGCAGGTGGCTGCCATTATAGCCGTCATGTTTTATTCAGATTGGGAGCTCAGTATTGTGGTATTATTACCTATGCCCTTGCTTATCGTGGCCACTTCCAAATTTCAGAAGGCCATAAAGTCGGCCTTCCAGGAAATACGTACAGAAGTTTCTAACCTCAATACCTTTTTACAGGAACATATTTCAGGCATTGCCATTATCCAGTATTTCGCTAGAGAGGAGCAGGAGTTTAAGAAATTCAAGCAGATTAATTCGCGCTATCGCGATGCTAACATACGGTCTAACTGGTATTATTCCATATTCTTTCCTGTTGTAGAAATTATATCAGCCTTATCTATGGGATTGTTGGTGTGGTGGGCAGCAAAAAGTATATTAACCAGTCCAATGAACGTAACTCCGGGTACCATCCCTGAGTTCCTGCTGTACATCAGCATGCTGTTCCGCCCCATCCGCGAGCTTGCAGATAAATTTAATACCCTCCAAATGGGGATGGTAGGAGCCGAAAGGGTTTTTAATGTATTAGACAATAACGAAATTACGGTTAATAACGGCACTTATGCTCCGGCGAAAATGAAGGGGGCCATCAGCTTTGAAAAGGTGTGGTTTGCATATAACGATGATAACTTTGTGTTGAAAGACATTTCATTCGACGTGAAAGCCGGACAAACTGTTGCACTGGTTGGTGCAACGGGGGCTGGTAAATCATCTACGATCAATATTCTTAACCGCTTTTATGAGATAAAAAAAGGGACAGTGAAGGTGGATGGCGTTAATATCGACGACTATGAACTGGGGTACCTTCGTGGTAAGATTGCTACCGTATTACAGGATGTGTTTCTTTTTTCCGATACCATCTTTAATAACATTACCCTGAACGATCCTGACATTACCATGGAAGAAGTGGTTGATGCAGCAAAAAAAGTGGGTGCTCATGATTTTATTGAGCGTTTGCCTGGTGGCTACCAGTATAATGTGATGGAACGCGGGTCTACTTTGTCGGCGGGCCAGGCACAGTTGATTTCTTTCATTCGCGCACTGGTGTTTAACCCCTCTATTCTTGTGTTAGACGAGGCCACATCGTCTGTAGATACGGAAACAGAAATCATGATTCAGCGGGCTATTGATAACCTGATGTTTGGCCGTACAGCCATTGTGATTGCACACCGTTTATCGACCATCCAGAAAGCCGACCTGATAATCGTATTGGACAAAGGGGAAATAAAAGAAAAAGGCACGCATCAGGAGTTATTGAAACTGAATGGTTTTTACAAAAAATTATACGATCTACAGTTTAATTCAGTAGGAATCACCGGATAAATTTGGCATTCCATATCAATTAACTTAGATTTGCAAACAAAAAATTATAGATACATGAGTGTTTTAGTAAATAAAGATTCAAAAGTTATTGTTCAGGGTTTTACAGGAAATGAAGGCACATATCATGCTTCTCAGATGATAGAATACGGAACTAACGTTGTAGGTGGTGTAACGCCAGGAAAAGGTGGACAAACCCATTTAGATAAGCCGGTATTCAACACAGTTAAAGATGCTGTTGATCAGGCTGGTGCCAATGTATCTATTATTTTTGTTCCTCCCGCTTTTGCTGCTGATGCCATTATGGAAGCTGCGGAAGCTGGAATTAAAGTTATTGTTTGTATTACTGAAGGTATCCCAACAAAGGATATGATTCAGGTAAAAGAATATATTTCTGGTAGAGACTGCCGTTTAATCGGCCCTAACTGTCCAGGAATCATTACTGCTGATGAAGCTAAAATTGGTATTATGCCAGGTTTTATCTTCAAAAAAGGTACTGTAGGTGTGGTTTCTAAATCAGGAACATTAACCTATGAAGCCGTTGACCAGGTTGTTAAAGCTGGAATGGGGATCACTACAGCCATCGGTATTGGTGGAGATCCTATCATTGGTACAACCACAAAAGAAGCTGTTGAAATGTTAATGAACGATCCTGAAACTGAAGGTATCATCATGATTGGTGAAATTGGTGGTGGTATGGAAGCAGAGGCAGCCCTTTGGATTAAAGAACATGGTACTAAGCCAGTAGTTGGTTTTATCGCTGGTCAGACTGCGCCTCCGGGACGTAGAATGGGGCATGCTGGTGCTATTGTTGGTGGTGCTGATGATACAGCTGCTGCAAAAATGAAAATTATGGCAGAGTGTGGTATCACCGTTGTGGAAAGTCCTGCTGAAATTGGTGAAGCTATGGCTGCATTATTGAAAAAATAAGGTTAATTAAATCGTAACCATTTGTGAAAAGGATGTCTGAAAAGACATCCTTTTTGCGTTTATAAACATTTGTGATAAGGCATATTGAATCCATCTCAGATTCATTCAGCGTCACACTAGAGGCTGTCCTTAATTTTACATTTCCCTGCAAACTTTATGTTCACGGATCTCGTATATTAGTGTACAAATTATTTTAATATAATGAGTAAAATTAGCAACAGCCTTTGGGTGATGTTAAGTGTTTTCTTTTTAACAAGTTTTACCGCTTGTGCGCAAAAAGAACAACGCGAGCAGCCGCCTGTTAAAAACGCAAAAAATATGGAGTGGAACAAATTAACTAAAGAAGAAGAAGACGTAATTGTACGTAAAGGTACAGAATATCCAGGCACGGGTGCCTTGTTAAATAACAAAGAAAAGGGAACTTATGTGTGTAAAAGATGTAATGCACCATTATATACTTCGGAGTCTAAATTTGAATCCCATTGTGGATGGCCAAGTTTCGATGACGAGATTAAAGGGGCCGTTTTAAGAGTAGATGATGCAGATGGTATGCGTACAGAAATTGTATGTGCCAATTGTAAAGCTCACCTTGGACACGTATTCCTGGGAGAAGGTTTTACCGCTAAAAACACACGTCATTGTGTAAATTCTATATCGATGAATTTTGTGCCTGCATCACAATAATACACAGGTTTTTAATCGAACTTGCAGCCCGCTGATATCCTCAGTGGGCTGTTTTTTTTGTTAACCGGTTAGTTTTCTTATCTTTGGTGTTTCACCAACTTAAGTTTATATGAAGTATTGTTTACTTTTAATGAGTATGTTCTTGTTCATACAGGTTCGTGCACACGAAGAAAAAACAGAAAAGGATACACCGAAAGTTCGTACGAAAACGGGTTTAGCCACCTATTACCACCGAAAATTTGAGGGTCGCAGAACCTCTAGTGGTAAAAAATACCGGGCTGAAAAATTAACTGCTGCACACCGCACACTTCCTTTTGGCACCATCGTTACCGTAACTAACCTCAGCAACGGTAAAACCATTGATGTGGAGATTAACGATAGAGGCCCCTTTACCAAAAGATATATCATAGATGTTTCTGAAAGCGCTGCAAAATATTTAGGCATTTTCGGAAAAGGCCATTCCAAGGTAGAAATCAGTTACGATCTCTCGGGCGTGTAATCTCTTTTTCGCAACTCCGTTGTTCTCAGAAAATTAAAAATATTACAGCCCTTTTTTCAAAATCAGCATTTTCAACTTACGTTAAACGGCAAGTTTAGCAGGTAATTTATATGTCACTTTCTTTTGTGATTGTGGATAAAATAAGAGTGTTGTTAACAACTTTGATGGGCAAACAGTAGGTGGTAATTTTATCTTTGTTATACAGAGAAAGGCAGATATTTTACAGGTATGCCACAGCTCAAAAATGAACTTTTTATTATCCATAAACTCTTTAAAATAAAATTATGCAGGAAGAAGAATTGCTATTAAGAGAAAATAAAGACCGTTTTGTTCTTTTACCAATTAAGTACCCGGAAATCTGGGAAATGTATAAAAAGAGTGAAGCTAGTTTTTGGACAGCTGAAGAAATTGACTTGTCTGACGACCAAAAGCATTGGGATAATTTAAATGATGGTGAGCGTCATTTTATCTCACATATTCTTGCCTTTTTCGCTGCCAGTGACGGGATTGTTAACGAAAACCTGGCCGTTAATTTTATGAGTGAAGTGCAGCTTCCAGAAGCGCGCTGTTTCTATGGTTTCCAGATTATGATGGAAAACATTCACTCTGAGACCTATGCCTTATTAATCGATACTTATATTAAAGATCCGGAAGAAAAAGACCGCTTGTTCCATGCCGTAGAAACTGTTCCTTGCGTGAAACGTAAAGCAGACTGGGCTTTACGCTGGATTGAAGGTGGTAGTTTTGCGGAACGCCTGGTTGCTTTTGCTGCCGTAGAAGGAATCTTCTTTAGCGGTAGTTTCTGCTCCATCTTCTGGTTGAAAAAACGTGGTTTAATGCCAGGGCTAACCTTTAGCAATGAGTTAATTTCCAGAGATGAAGGTATGCATTGCGAATTTGCCTGTCTGCTTTACAAAATGCTTGAGAATAAACTAAGTGAAGAAGTGGTGCAGGGAATCATTAAGGATGCTGTCGAAATAGAAAAAGAATTTGTTACTGATGCGCTACCGGTTGCTTTAATCGGCATGAACGCCAAATTGATGTCGCAATACATTGAATTTGTTGCCGACAGGTGGTTACAAGAATTGGGTTATTCAAAAATCTATCATGCAACAAACCCGTTCGATTTTATGGAAATGATTTCCTTACAAGGTAAAACCAATTTCTTTGAGAAACGTGTTGGTGATTATCAAAAAAGTGGGGTATTGACCTCATCGGAAGACAAAGCATCCGCTTTCTCTTTGGATGACGATTTTTAGTCAGTCAACACGTTATATAACTAATTAAAAAACTGGTGCCTTTAACCGGATAACCTTTAAAGGCATAAAAAATATATTAATACTATGTTTGTACTAAAAAGAGACGGCCGCAAAGAAGCGGTAAGATTCGATAAAATCACCGCCCGCATTGAAAAATTGTGCTATGGCTTTAACCCTGAATTGGTTGATCCGATTGATGTAGCTAAAAAGGTAATTGAAGGTTTGTATGATGGTGTAACCACCTCAGAGCTGGATAACCTTGCTGCAGAAACCGCCGCCTCTTTAACCACAAAACATCCTGATTATGCCTTGCTTGCATCGCGTATTGCGGTATCCAACCTGCATAAAAACACCACCAAGTCGTTTTCAAAAACGATGGAAATGTTGTACAACTACATCGACTCTAAAACTGGTAAATCGGCATCTTTAATTGCTGATGATGTTTGGGAAGTTATTAAAGCCAATGCAGATATTTTAGACAGTACCATTATTTACGATAGAGATTTCGGCTTTGATTACTTCGGTTTCAAAACCCTGGAGAAATCATATCTGTTAAAAATCGAAGGTCAGATTGTAGAACGTCCTCAGCACTTGTTTATGCGTGTGTCTGTAGGGATCCACAAAGAAGATATTGAAAGTGCTATTGCAACTTACAATTTGATGAGTGAGCGATGGTTTACCCATGCCACACCAACCTTGTTTAATGCGGCAACACCGAAGCCACAAATGTCTTCCTGCTTTTTATTAACCATGCAGGATGATAGCATTGAAGGGATCTATGATACTTTAAAACAAACGGCTAAAATTTCACAAAGTGCAGGAGGTATTGGCCTAAGTATCCACAACATCAGGGCAACAGGTTCTTATATTGGCGGAACCAATGGTACCAGCAATGGTATTGTACCCATGCTTAAAGTGTTTAATGACACGGCACGTTATGTAGATCAGGGTGGAGGTAAACGTAAAGGTGCTTTTGCCATTTACTTGGAGCCATGGCATGCTGATGTATTTGCATTTTTAGACCTGCGTAAAAACCATGGTAAGGAAGAAATGCGTGCACGTGACTTGTTCTACGCCTTATGGATTTGTGATTTATTCATGAAACGTGTGGAAGAAAATGGCGAATGGAGTTTATTCTGTCCTCATGAAGCACCAGGTTTAGCAGATTGTTTCGGTGCTGAGTTCGACGAGTTATACACCCGTTACGAGCGTGAAGGCCGTGCAAGAAAAACCATTAAAGCACAAGAGCTTTGGTTTGCTATCCTGGATTCGCAAATTGAAACCGGTACACCTTATTTATTGTATAAAGATGCCGCTAACAGCAAATCTAACCAGCAGAACCTTGGAACAATCAAAAGTTCTAACTTGTGTACAGAGATTATTGAATACACTGCAAAAGACGAAGTTGCCGTATGTAATCTAGCTTCTTTAGCTTTACCAAGATATGTAATCAATGGTGAGTTTGATCACCAGAAATTGTATGACGTTACTTACCAGGTAACTGTTAACCTGAACAAGATAATCGATCATAACTACTACCCGGTAGATGAGGCTAAAAACTCTAACATGCGTCACAGGCCAGTTGGTTTAGGCGTTCAGGGTTTAGCTGATGCTTTTATTTTACTGCGTCTTCCTTTTGAAAGTGATGAGGCGAAAAAATTAAACAAAGAGATCTTTGAAACGATCTATTTTGCTGCCATGAATGCGTCGCATGACTTGGCCGTGAAACATGGTCCATACCAAACTTTCGAAGGTTCACCTTTATCGAAAGGGCAGTTCCAGTTTGATCTTTGGAATGTTAAACCAGACAGCGGCCGTTGGGATTGGGAAACATTACGTGAAAAGGTAGTGAAAGATGGTGTGTATAACTCTTTATTAGTAGCACCAATGCCTACGGCTTCTACCTCACAAATTTTAGGTAATAACGAATGTTTTGAACCCTATACTTCTAACATTTATACCAGAAGGGTGTTAAGCGGGGAATTTGTTGTGGTAAACAAACACTTGTTAAAAGACCTTGTTGCCTTAGGATTGTGGAATACCGCAATGAAAGACAGAATCATTTTAGCGAATGGTTCAATCCAGCACATTGACGAGATTCCTGATTACATCAAAGACCTGTATAAAACAGTATGGGAAATTAAAATGCGTAGCATTATTGACATGGCTGCAGATCGCGGTGCTTACATTTGCCAGTCACAATCTCTTAACTTGTTTATCAATGCCCCAAATACGTCTAAACTGACTTCAATGCACTTCTATGCATGGAAGAAAGGACTAAAAACAGGTATGTACTACTTGCGTACACAAGCTGCTTCCCAAGCCGTGAAGTTCACCGTAGAAAATCAGGCTGGTAAAAATATGGAGCCTATTATTCCGGCGCATATTGAGGAAAGTGCAGAGGAAATTGTAGACGGTCCAGTTTGTTCAATGGAAGAAGGTTGCATTAGCTGCTCTGGCTAAGCCATTCTTAATAAAATTTAAAGGAGTAAGATTCGTTTCTTACTCCTTTTTTTATGCCTTACCTTTGACTTAATGGTAAAACATGAAATCATCTCCTGCGAACGTTGCCATACAAGGGTGGAGTGTAAGGCCAATGCATCGTTAAAGTGCCAGTGTAATGCTGTACAATTAAACCTGAATGAGGTGCAATACATCAGTGAGCTTTACGAGGGATGCCTATGTGCGGCTTGTTTACGGGATTTACAGCTCGAATACCAGGAAAGTATCTGATCGGCAAGCAATCGGCTGCAAACAAAAATTTTCTATTAACTTTGCGTTTCAAATATTCTGAACATGGCAAAAGTACAAGTTGGATTGGTACAGATGAGCTGTACCGCTAATAAACAAGAAAATTTAGATAAAGCAGTCGTTAAGATTCGCGAGATCGCTGCGCAAGGTGCACAGATAGTTTGCCTGCAGGAATTATTTACCTCCCTTTATTTTTGTGACGAAGAAGATTATACCAATTTTCAATTAGCAGAAGCCATTCCGGGCCCGTCTACCGACGTGCTTTCTAAAGTTGCTGCAGAACTTAATGTAGTTATTGTAGCCTCCTTATTTGAGAAACGTGCTGAAGGTTTATATCACAACACCACCGCTGTTTTAGACGCTGATGGAACTTATTTAGGGAAATACCGTAAAATGCACATCCCGGATGATCCTGGGTTCTATGAGAAATTCTATTTCACTCCTGGTGATTTAGGCTATAAAGTATTCAAAACAAAGTTTGCTAAAATAGGTGTATTGATTTGCTGGGACCAATGGTATCCTGAAGCTGCACGTTTAACCGCTTTGATGGGTGCCGATTTCCTGTTTTACCCTACCGCTATTGGCTGGGCTACTACACAGGATGAGGGAACCAATACCGAGCAGTATAATGCATGGCAGACTATACAACGATCGCATGCTATTGCGAACGGTGTTCCTGTAGTAAGTGTAAATCGTGTAGGTGATGAAGCCGGCGTTACCTTCTGGGGTGGATCTTTTGTGTCCAATCCTTTTGGAACCATTTTATACCAGGCACCACATCTGGAAGAAGTATTAAAAGTAGTGGAACTCGACCTGTCTAAATCAGACAGCTACCGCACACACTGGCCTTTTTTACGCGACAGACGTATTGACAGTTATTCACAGATTACAAAAAGATATATTGATGACGAATCTATTTAAGGATACGCCTAAGCAGTTGGGTTACACCTTTCCTGCAGAGTGGGCTCCCCATGAAGCAACCTGGTTAAGCTGGCCACATAAAGAGGCATCATGGCCAGGTAAGCTGGAAACGATTTACAAACCTTACTGTGAGTTCATTAAGGTGGTTGCGGAAGGCGAAAAGGTTCGGATTAATGTAAATGACGCGGCCACAAAAGCTTTTGCTGAGGCAGAATTACAGAAAGTAGGTGCCGATCTGACAAACATTGAGTTTTATTTTAACCCAAGCAATGATGCCTGGTGTCGTGATCATGGTCCGGCATTTCTGCTTAATTCAGATCATACTAAAAAGGCGGTAATCGATTGGGGTTATAATGCATGGGGTGATAAATATCCCCCATACGACCTCGATGATGTCATTCCAACCAAAATTGCCGAACACTTTAAGTTGCCTTTATTTAATCCCGGCATCGTGATGGAAGGTGGTTCTGTAGAGTTTAATGGCGCAGGGACCATATTAACTACCACGGCTTGTCTGTTAAATGAAAACCGTAATCCCAATCTGAATAAAGCACAGATTGAGCAATATTTGATGGATTTTTATGGTGCAGAACAGGTGCTATGGTTAGGTGATGGCATTGTTGGCGACGACACCGACGGCCATATTGATGACATTACCCGTTTTGTAAATAAAAACACGGTGCTTACCGTAGTAGAAAGCAATCCAGAGGATGAAAACTACTATATTTTGCAGGAGAATCTGGAACTGCTTAAAGCCATGCATTTACCTGATGGCGAAGCTTTAAACATTATAACGTTGCCTATGCCGTCGCCGGTGATCTTTGAAGATACCCGTTTGCCTGCATCCTATGCGAATTTTTACATCGCAAACCATGCCGTAGTGGTTCCTACATTTAGAGATGCCAACGATAGCATTGCGCTCGATATTATTCAGCAGGCATTTCCAGACCGAAAAGTTGTAGGAATCGATTCTACCGACATAATCTGGGGATTAGGCAGCTTCCATTGTTTAAGTCAGCAGGAACCAGCAATCCAACCCATTTTAACACCAGCTATATAAAATACCTCATACATGAAATTACTAGAAGGAAAAACCGCACTGATTACGGGTGCATCTAAAGGAATAGGCCGTAAAATAGCAGAGAAATTTGCTGAGCAGGGTGCTAATGTTGCTTTTACCTATTTATCGTCAGTTGAAAAGGGCGAAGCCCTGGAGCAGGAATTGCAGGCTTATGGTACCAAAGTTAAAGGTTACCGTTCTGATGCTTCGAAATTTGACCAGGCAGAGCAATTAATCACAGCGATCGTAGCCGACTTCGGTACACTTGATATTGTAGTTAACAACGCTGGTATTACTAAGGATGGCCTTTTGATGCGCATGAGCGAAGAGAACTTTGATGATGTAATCAATGTGAACCTGAAATCTGTGTTTAATGTTACAAAAGCGGCATCAAAAATCATGATGAAAAACCGCAAAGGGGTATTTATCAACATGAGTTCTGTAGTAGGGGTTCAGGGTAATGCTGGTCAGACTAATTATGCCGCTTCTAAAGCAGGTATCATCGGTTTCTCTAAATCGGTAGCCAAAGAATTAGGTTCGCGTAATATTCGCGCTAACGTAGTTGCCCCAGGATTTATCCGTACCGAAATGACTGACGTTCTTGATCCTAAAGTGGTACAGGGATGGGAACAGGGTATTCCTTTGAAAAGGGCAGGCGAGCCGGAAGATGTGGCTAACGTATGCGTTTTCCTTGCCTCCGACATGAGTGCCTATGTAACCGGGCAAGTATTGTCGGTTTGCGGCGGAATGCTTTAATCCACAAATACTTAGGTGAAAAAGTATATTTAATAATTTAAATTTTAATCCTATATTAAGCCACTGTTTTAATAATTAACAGTGGCTTAATGTGTTTAAACAAGATGTAGTAAATTTCATCGTTTATTAAATGAGTATAGATAATCATATTATAGAAAGAAATAATGTTCGTGTCATTGGACAGGGCCAGCAGACGTTAATGTTTGCTCATGGGTTCGGCAACGATCAAAACAGCTTTAACGCTATTATACCTCCGTTTGAGGAAGATTATAAGATTGTATTATTTGACTATGTTGGTGCCGGGCAGTCTGACCTTTCCGCCTATGATGAGCAACGATATAGAACACTCCATGGTTTTGCTATGGATGTTATTGAGATATGCCATGCACTAAACCTTCATGATGTCATATTCATTGGCCATTCTGTAAGCAGCATGATCGGTGTACTTGCCGCAGAGCAAGAACCTTCCATATTCCAGAAACTTATTTTTATTGGTCCCTCACCTCGCTATATTAATGAGGAAGGTTATCACGGCGGAATAGATCTTAACGATCTTGAAGACCTGCTGGCGGTGATGGACAGTAATTACCTGGGGTGGTCAAGCACCATGGCGCCTGCTATTATCGGTAACCCCGATCGCCCTGAGCTTGGTCAGAGACTCACGGCTTCGTTTCAGGCCGCCGAACCTGGCATAGCAAAAAACTTTGCCAAGGTTACTTTCTACTCAGATTACAGGGACAAATTACCATTGCTTAAAGTGCCAAGCCTTACGATACAGGGACAGGATGATGTGATTACCTCTGTGAGGGTAGCTCAGTATGTTCACCAGCATACGCCCGGAAACCAACTGGTGATTTTGGATTCTTCTGGCCATTGCCCACATTTAAGTGACCCCGAAGCAGTAATTTCAGCTATTAAAAACTTCATTTAGTATGATTAATAATGCATAGCCGCGATCTTCCCGCTACCCCGACCGACGAATTCATTAATGCAGAGTTCCTGTATCAGCACGCACCCTGCGGTTATGTATCTTTTGATGCACAGGGAAAGATTATCCGCATCAACGAAACGTTTTGTCTGTGGTTAGGGCTGAATAGCGCAGACTGTAGCGATAAGTACTTTAGCTCCTTATTAAACACAGCGGGGGCCATGTACTTCCAGATGGTTATTAATCCGATGTTATACCAGCATGAAATGGCCAATGAAGTAAATTTTAAATTTAGCAATGGCCAGGAACAATTTGATGGCCTGTTCAATGCGGTAGCGTATAAAAACGCGCAGGGAGAAATTGTTGTCATCAATGCTACGGTACATAAAATAACCAACCGGAAGAAGTATGAGCAAGACTTGCTGCAGGCCAAACATGAGGCGGAACAAGGCAAAAAGAAGTTTGAATTCTTGTCAAATAGTATTCCTAACTTAATTTGGACGGTTTTACCCTCTGGAGAAGTGAGCTTCGTTAATCAGCGACTTATAGATTATTATAAGCAGGACGACCTCAATTGGTACACCCAGTTATCCGGTTTTCCGGAAGAGAGCAGGGTGGTAGTTAAAAAAGCTTGGGATCAAAGCTTTGAAAAAGGCACCAGCTTAGACTTTGAAGTCAAATTGATTAACCTGGAAGGAAAACCGGAGTGGTTTCTATTTAGGATGGAACCTTTTAGGAATGAACAGGGTACCATAGAATTGTGGATAGGTGCTGGAACTACCATACATAAAAATAAAGTCCTGGAATTAGCTAAACAATCACAGTTATCACTAAACCTTTTTACAGCCAATAAAACCATCAATGAGAACAAAGGGATGTTTACGAAGATTGCTTTTGACCAGTCGCACATGATCAGGAAACCATTAGCCAATATCATGGGGCTCATTCCATTACTTCAGGAAGAGAAGTTTTCGGATGAGGGCCTTTATGTGATCAAATGTCTTGTGGAAAGTGTGGAGGAATTGGATTTTCTGGTAAAAAAGGTGGTCACGCAGACAAAAACAACCTAACCTAATCTTTAGGGGCTGCCTTAATGATTACAAAAACGTCTTCATTAGATTTTTTCATGAAATACTTTTCCCGGGCAAACTTTTCGGCAGTTTTAAGGTTGGTATTCAACTCGTTTAAATCTTTCTTCACCTTAGCAGTTTCTTCGGTATAAAAATCCTTTTCTTCCTGCAGTTTATTTACTTCTGTTCTAAATTCATATTGCGATAACATGTCGTTTTTGTCAAAAAACAGCATCCATACCACAAATGCTGCGGTAGCGATAAAATATTTATTGCGACAAAGTTCGAGTAATCGGCTCATGATAGACAAATATAACTAAAAAGCAATAAAAAAATCCCTGCCTGGTTAAAGGTAGGGATTTTTCTAATTAAAATCCAGTGGCTGGAATAGCCGCCGGATACAAATATTTACTTCTTTAAAAATTTAAAGTCTTTACCGATAAAACGTCCGGCATTACCAAGTTCTTCTTCAATACGTAATAACTGGTTATATTTTGCAATCCTGTCAGAACGTGAAGCAGATCCTGTTTTGATCTGGCCACAGTTTAACGCTACCGCTAAATCAGCAATGGTGGTATCTTCAGTTTCACCACTTCTATGGCTCATTACAGAAGTATAACCATTGTTTTGTGCTAAGGTTACCGCATTGATGGTTTCTGTTAATGAACCGATCTGGTTAACTTTTACCAAAATGGAATTAGCAATGTTATTATCAATACCTTGTTGAAGGCGTTTTACGTTGGTTACAAACAAGTCGTCACCTACAAGCTGTACTTTATCGCCTATGGCTAAAGTTAACGCTTCCCATGCAGCCCAATCATCTTCATCTAAACCATCTTCGATGGAAATAATCGGGTACTTGCTTGCCCAATCCACCCAGTAGTTCACCATTTCATCAGAGCTTAATTTCTCGCCCGATGATTTATGGAAGTTATAGGTTTTTGTTTTTGAATCATACATTTCTGACGCTGCAGCATCCATAGCAATCCAGATGTCTTTTCCAGGTGTAAAACCTGAAGCTTCAATGGCGGTTAACACCGTTTCAATAGCTTCAACGTTCGAACCGATGTTTGGTGCAAAACCACCTTCATCACCTACGTTAGTAGAATAGCCTTTTTTCTTAAGAACCGTTTTCAGGTTATGGAAAACCTCAGTACCCATTTGCAAAGCCTCAGAGAAACTTTTTGCACCTAAAGGCATGATCATAAATTCCTGGAAATCAATTTTGTTATCCGCATGTGCACCACCGTTTAAGATGTTCATCATTGGAACTGGTAAAGTGTTTGCATTAACACCACCGATATAACGGTATAAAGGTTGTCTGCTTTCCTGTGCTGCAGCTTTTGCCACGGCAAGAGAAACACCTAAAATAGCGTTAGCACCTAAATTTCCTTTATTTTCAGACCCATCAAGGTCGATCATTAGTTTGTCAATCAGGTTTTGTTCGAAAACATCAACACCCTGAAGTTCTTTGGCAATTTTACTATTTACGTTGTCAACGGCCTTTAATACACCTTTGCCCATGTAGACTTTATTGTCTCCATCTCTTAATTCCACAGCTTCATGTTTACCAGTGCTGGCTCCAGATGGAACGGCTGCACGGCCCATGTTACCGTTTTCTGTTACTACCTCTACTTCAATTGTAGGATTTCCTCTGGAATCAAGGATTTGCCTTGCATGAACATCAATAATTAAACTCATTTTTATTAGTTTTAAGGTTAAATATGTCTTAGTGTATATAATACAATTACTAAGCGCATACCCAAAGTTAAAATAATTTTTAAACTATCATTGGAAATCCCAAAATTACTCCCATTTAAATACCTTAACAGCGACCGAATAAACCACTATTCCCCATATTAACAGGATGAATATTTGGAACTTAACGTCCCATAGACCTGCGCCTTCAAAGGCGATTAACCGCATGGCATCATTCAGATAAGTCAGGGGAAGTGCCTTGCTGATTGGCTTCAGCCATTCCGGAAAAGCTTCTATCGGAAAAAATGTTCCGGACAGGAGAAATTGGGGCAAGGTTACAATGTTGGATATCGGTGGAATAGTGCTTTCACTTTTTGCAATTCCTGACACCACGAAGCCGAAGCCCATAAATACAATAATTCCGATAATAGCCAGCAGAAGCATATTTATTACCGTGATCACGCCATGGATGAGCGTAAAATCAAAAAATATACGCCCGACGATTATAATAAATAAGGCGCCCAGCAGCGAGAACCCAATTCTTGCTAAAGCTTCGCCCAACACAATACTGGAGCGTTTTACCGGTGTGGCAAAAAAGCGCTTGATCACAAGGGTTTGACGTAGGTTAAAGAATACAAAAGCGGTTCCAAATACGCCTGTACTTAACAAGGCAAAGCCAAGCTGGCCGGGTAATATAAAATCAATGGTGCGGTAAATCCTGCCTGTTACGGTGGTTTCATGTAATTCGGCAACTGTTGGTTTTACGTCGCGGGTATTAAGCGTTAAGAGCAGGTTATTGAGTAAAGATTTTAAGATGCTGGCCTCATCAACAGAAGCTGCGGTATAGGTGACGTTGGTGATGTAAGCGGGTTTGCCAGCGGGATTTTTTTCCACAGCAATGGATGCATCAATACTACCTTTTTCAAGGGCCGTTTGAATTTCAGCAGGCGTTTTATCAGTACTCAGGCGTATTACCTGCATTTTCTGTAATTCTTCAATTACCGGATTATCAACATCTGATCCAGGCACTACAGCAAGGTCTATTTTCACACCGCCGCCGCTCATGAACCCGAAAACCAGGATAAATATAAGAGGAAAAGCAAGGGTGAAAATTACCGCTGAAGGACTGCGCATAATAGACCTGAAACTTGCTTTTGCCAAAGCCAGGGTAGCTTTGGTGTTATTGTAAGGTTTACTCATTTGTTATGGGGTTATCCTTCGCGCCATTCCTGGCCGGTCAGGTTAATAAATACATCTTCCAGGTTGGCTTTTTTCACTTCTTTTTTACGTTCAAAACCACTGGCCACCAAGTTGTCTATTAAGTTATCAGGGGAGTCAACAGCAATGATGCGCCCGTTTTCCACAAAAGCTACACGATCACAAAGTTGCTCCGCCTCGTCCATGTAATGGGTAGTGAGTACCACAGTGGTTCCCTGATCGCGGATGCCTTTAATTAAATCCCATAAATTGCGGCGTGCCTGTGGATCCAGTCCGGTGGTCGGTTCATCCAGAAAAACAATTTTTGGAGAATTAATCAGGGTAGTGGCGATGGAAAAACGTTGTTTCTGTCCACCCGAAAGCGCTTTATATTTTGCTTTAGCCTTGTCCTGAAGGTTTACCTTGGCCAGCATGTCCATAGGACTTACGTCCATTCCGTACAGGCCAGAAAACAGTTCTAGCAATTCAACCAGGTTCAGGTTGGGGTAATAACCCGCCGCCTGTAATTGTACCCCTATAATTTGTTTAATTTGCTGGGCGTGTTTATCCACAGAATAACCATCTACCAAAATCTCACCTGAGGTCTTTTGCCTCAAAGTTTCGATAATCTCCAGGGTAGTGGTTTTACCGGCGCCGTTTGGCCCCAGCAAGCCAAAGATCTCGTTCTCATAAACATCAAAACTAATGCCCTGTACGGCTTTGAAGTCTTCGTACTGCTTAACCAGGTCCCTGACACTTATTATGGTTTTTCTTTTATCCATGGTATAAAAATAAAAGGTTTTAAGGGTAAGTAAATAAACTTCTCCTTAAAACCAGTATCATGTTGTAAGACGTTATGTTGTTATTACCAGGCTAGTTCGCCTTTGATCATATCAACAAAGTCATCAAATAAGTAACGTGAATCATGTGGGCCAGGTGATGATTCCGGGTGGTACTGTACCGAGAATGCTTTTTTACCTTTAACACGAATTCCTTCAATGGATTGGTCGTTCAAATTGATGTGGGTAATTTCAACTTTATCAGAGTTTTTCACTTCATCAGGGATCACACCGAACCCGTGGTTTTGTGAAGTTACTTCACATTGGTTTTTGATGATATTTTTAACCGGGTGATTTAAACCTCTGTGGCCGTTAAACATTTTCATGGTACCGATGCCGTTGGCCTGCGCCAAAAGCTGGTGACCTAAACAAATGCCGAACATCGGTTTGTCTGCTGCTAAAATTTCTTTTACCGTATCAATTGCATAAGGCATGGCTGCTGGATCGCCTGGGCCATTGGATATAAAATAACCATCAGCACCCCATTTGTCCATTTCTTCAAAAGAAGTTTTAGCCGGGAAAACCTGTACATAAATATCTCTGTCGTCGAAATTACGAAGGATGTTCTTCTTAATACCCAAATCTAAAGCGGCGATTTTATAAGTCGCATCTGGTGATCCATGGAAATAAGCGTTGTCGGTAGATACCTGTGATGATAATTCCAGTCCGTCCATAGAAGGCACCTCTTCCAGTTTCTTTTTTAGTTCCTCAACATCAGTAATTTCTGATGAAATGATAGCGTTCATGGCGCCTTTATGTCTAATGTGACGCACTAAAGCACGTGTATCAATGTCGGAAATACCGACAATGTTTTCTTCTTGAAAGTAGTCTTGGATAGATCCGGAAGCCTCTTTACGGCTGTAACCAATGTTGTAGTTTTTACAAACCAAACCGGCTATTTTAATAGATTCAGATTCACCCTCTTCCTGATGTATACCATAGTTTCCAATATGTGCATTGGTGGTTACCATGATCTGTCCAAAATAAGACGGGTCAGTGAAAATCTCCTGATAACCTGTCATACCTGTATTGAAACAAATTTCGCCAGTGGTGGTACCGATTTTTCCAGCTGCTTTCCCGTGAAATACGGTTCCATCAGCCAATAACAAGATCGCAGGTAACTTGATGTAGTTAGTCATGATAATATAAATCAGAAATTAGATTGAAAAAAGAAAAAAAATGGAGGGATATAGTAGTGGAACTACTGCATTTTGTGTTAACAAGTGTGTTGTTAGGTAACCCGTGCATTTCGGGATACAAAGATAAGTGTTTGAGAGGGAAATTCAATATTTTTTTTAATACAAGTAATAACGACTATTTTTCAATTGTAAAACTTAATTTTGTTACCTAAAAATTCATAGAAATGTCCATAAATAAAGAAGTTAAACGCATTACTACACATACACTTCAGGCCATGAAAGACAATGGTGAGAAGATTGCTATGCTCACCGCCTACGACTATTCGATGGCTACTATCCTTGGTGATGCTGGCCTGGATGTATTATTAGTAGGCGATTCGGCCTCGAATGTGATGGCTGGTCATGAAACGACTTTACCTATTACCCTTGATCAGATGATATATCATGCTCAGAGTGTTGTAAGGGGAGCAGGACGTGCGTTTGTGGTTGTTGATCTTCCTTTTGGAACCTACCAGGGTAATTCTAAGGAAGCATTAAACTCTGCCATTCGCATCATGAAAGAATCTGGTGCGCACGGTGTAAAACTGGAAGGCGGACAGGAAATTGTAGAATCGTTACAACGTATTATTACCGCGGGCATTCCGGTAATGGGCCATTTAGGCTTAACTCCACAGTCTATCTATAAATTTGGTACCTATACCGTAAGAGCCAAGGACGAATTAGAAGCAGAGAAGTTAAGAAGTGATGCTTTAATTTTACAAGAAGCTGGCTGTTTCTCTGTGGTTTTAGAAAAGATTCCTGCTAAACTTGCCAAAGAAGTATCCGAAAGCCTGCTTATCCCTACAATCGGTATTGGTGCAGGGCCTCATTGCGATGGACAGGTATTGGTAGTTAATGACATGATTGGTTTAACCAAAGGTTTCAAACCTCGTTTCTTACGCCAGTACATGGACCTTTACGAAGGTATTAAAGGTGCTGCAGAATCATATATTAAAGACGTTAAAGGGAAAGATTTTCCTAACGAAAAAGAACAATACTAATGCCGGTAAGCGAGAAAGATATACTTTTTGAAGACAATCATTTAATTGCAGTTAATAAACGTGCAGGTGATATTGTGCAGGTGGATGAAACTGGTGATGAATCGCTGGATGAGATGGTTAAAAAATACATAGCCATCAAATACAATAAACCCAATGAAGTTTTTCTGGGTGTTATGCACCGCTTAGACCGACCGGTAAGTGGCGTCATTCTCTTTGCACGAACCAGCAAAGCCTTGTCACGAATGAACGATGTGTTCAAAAACCGTGAGGTTAAAAAAACATATTGGGCAGTGGTTCGCAATAAACCAGCTGCTCTTTCTGGTACGTTAGTTCATTATTTGTTAAAAAATACACAGAAAAACGTGGTTACTGCACATGCCAAAGAAGTTCCGGGCAGCCAGCGTGCAGAACTCAGCTACAAGCTTATTGGAGAATTAGGTGGTTATTACCTGCTGGAAGTTGATCCCCTAACCGGTAGATCACACCAGATCCGGGTGCAATTGGCCTCCATGGGTTGCCCTATCGTGGGCGATAATAAATATGGCTATCCTCGTGGCAGTCGTAAAGGCAGTATATGCCTACATGCGCGCAAGCTTCAGTTTATCCATCCGGTTAAAAAAGAACCCGTTACCATATTTGCAAAACTCCCTGTAGACGGCTTTTGGGAGCGTTTTGAGAATTTCTAAACTACCTACAAACAATTTTTTCGAGTACGATACCGTTGGTGTCGTACTTTCTTAATTCGTCAGGGCCGAAACCTTCAATCAATTTGTCTTCTTGTTTTAAAAAGGCTACAGGTCGTTGGGAAGTAACCCCCTCCGAGGCAAAAGTGTAATCGAGCAAGATGGTATCGCCCTTGATTTTACCCACTACACGACCTTCATTTCTATCTTTTTCAAATAAATTATACGTTAACCTTCCAGTTATAGCAGTGCCTACCTGGCTCATGGTTAAAGATATGGTATCCCTGTTTTTAATATAGGTGTAACATGCATCTTCATTAGCCGTTAACTTGATTTCCTCCGCCGCGGTGTCAATTATAACATTATTTTCCGGTTTAGGATTACAGGCTGCCAACAGCGCGCTTAAGGCAATCAAGGCTAGTGCATGGTTTCTCATAGGGTTGTCGATCTTGTTGTTATAACAAATGAAAGGCCAAAAGGTTATGATGTAAATAGCTAAGCATCTGTAAGAGTAAAACGAATGCGTGAATTTAGTTAAAACCAGATCATGAAAAATCTGGACTTAAACATTCCAAAAAATACGACCCGTTTTTTATACCTTGGGCAATCCTGGTAAGCGGGCTGCACTGCTTGTGAACTTTAATAATAAATTGCACAATTTCTTCAACGGTATTTTGCCGTTTCATACATTTCGATGCTTAAGAAAACATACCCCTTCTGCAACAGCCACCACCGTTATTTGATGAAACAAGCACTGGGTGTATAAAAAAACTATTTAGCCTTATTAGTTTTAAAATGAACAGTATATTCTTTAAGCGGATATCCAGCCTGGGACTTGAATCCTTTGCCCGTAATTACAAAATTATAGTCTTTGTTTGGTGCTAAAGAAAGATTGACTTTGAAAGTTTTTCGATCTTCACTGAAACCAGTAATCTTGGTGAGTGGGAAATGCTCTTTGCCTCCTTCACCAAAAGAGATAGATTTTCCTGCTTCCATCGGTTGAGAAAAATTGAATGTTAATTCAGTTAAAGTTGTAGCCACGTCGGTTTTCAAATTAATGTCAGGTGATAGGTTTACAACATAAGGTCGCAGGGCTTCAAACTTTTTCAGCAATTCAGCTGGATTTAAAGGCTCAGCATAATATTTAGATGTTGTCAAAAAATCGAGTACTTGCAATGAGTCTTGGTAGTTAAGCTCAATAATATCTTTTACAGCCTTTCTTTTGTTTGGTTGGTTTTTATAGTAAGATTTGCAAATAGTATATCCCATAAAGTAACCTAAATCCGCATATGCTGCGTTTGAGCCATTATACAACCAATTAGACGTTTCAGTACTGAACATATCAATTTTGAACAATTCCTTTAATTGAGCTTCGTGTTGCCTTCCATAAACTGTATAAGCACTGCTATCAATTTTTCCCGTCACCAGTTCGCTAATAAAGTCGGCTGAACCTTCCCTAATGCTCTGGGCCAGTAAAGTATGGCCGTTTAGTTTTTGTTGGGTATGAACGTACTCGTGAACATTTATGCTAACCAAATTAGCTTCCTTTTGATTTTCAAAAATATTTTTCAGCCAATCGCTCAATTCTGTAGCATCAGTTGCTTGGTCAGCCGTCGCGATTTCGGCTCCCACTAAAACCATATCATCTTTAGTTGTGCCACCAGAACGCAGCCCCCCGATAGTGAAGTACATCTTGGCAGCACGCATTTCCGGATAAAGTTTTCTAAACTGATTTATGCTTGCTTCAATAGCCTTAGCCTGCATTTTAGCTTGCAAGGTGTTTTTTCTTATGCTAGTCCAAAACTTGGGATATTTATTGATAAGTTCAACCCAAAGCTTTGCATCATAATCGCGAGCCTTCATAAAAGCTTGTAGCCCTACAGAGCCTTTATCTATATAGAGTTTTTGAATATACTGCCTTTGAATGAGCGTATCGGAAGTAGTCTTTGCGCTATCATAAGCTATCCAAAAATGGTCAATATCAGATGTAGAAACTTGAGATGTCTGAACATTCTGCGCTTTAGTTATTAAAGGAAAAAAGGCAAGGACTATAATTCGTAGAAGCTTCATATATTATATTTTCATATAAGACGAGAGCATTAGACTAAAGTTACCGGCAAGTGAAAAGAAATTTCTATATCCGCAAAATGCCCGGCTTGGTTTTGATAGAGTGAAACCTGGTATCTGGATAATCACCGTGGCTGTTGCAGAACTATCCTGTAATTTTATAAGGGTGATTCGTTGGTAGTTTGGAGCCCTGAGAATCTCTTAAAAGTAGAGTTATCCCGTTAGAGTAGCCTATAGCCAAATCTGAGGCAGTTGCCGCGACTTATTCGATAGCTTTTTTATTTCCCATGAGTTCTGCAACAGCCACGCTCGTTTTTTGATAATACATTGTTGCCCTGGAGTAATGCGATTGGACAAATAAATCTTTCCCTTATAAGCATGGTCAATTTATTATCTTTTTTGTTGATTCTCAAAAACCCATTCCATTAATCAAAGTCGTTTTAGCTGTTTGAGATAATGAGTTTTTGATAATAATATTTAGCACGAAAATAGGCAAAGCAGGGTGTAAGCTTTCTTGATAAATTGCAGAATTTCTTCTACGATACTGTTGCTGTTTTATTTAGATCTTCTTAAAAGTAGAAAGAATATTGATAATAAATTATCATCAGTTTTCAATACGAAAGCAAGTGTATATTTAAGAGCCTAATAGCGCTTAATAACTAATCACGCCCTATGGCTTTGTGAGAATACAAAACAGGGGTTGCCCTATGATGAGCAACCCCTGCGCAGGTTAATAACAAATCAAACGAATTACCACACCAGTGTAGCTGCGGCTCCCGCTTCTAAGCTAATGTGCTGGTATTTGCCCGCGTCCTTAATTTGGAAATGCTGGTCAGTACCGCTGGTGTTCATCACAATCAGTACTTTCTTTCCCTCTGGTGTTTTAAAAGCCACATTGGGTAAGGTGCTTAAGTTATTCGATGCAATACGTACCGAACCTGTCGGCACAAACTTCGACGCGTGGCCAATTACATAATAAGCCACATTTCTGCTCACACCTGGAGCGATGGTCAGGGCCCCCAAACAACTTACACAACCACCATCTGTATGCGGTCCGTAATTA
>NZ_JAZQNU010000022.1:0-3306 GCF_045627485.1 Pedobacter sp.
GAACAAACTCACCACCACCTCATCAATCACCCGGTCGCCGTCTTTAATCAAGCCGAAATGTAGCGTATGTGAATCCTGCTTCTCTAAATCCTTCCCCGAAAATACCGAGTTGGCAATCTTGATGGCATCTTTTCCGGATAAACGGATAATACCAATCGCACCAATACCTGGAGGTGTAGATAAAGCAACTATAGTTTCATTTGTAATCATCTTATGCGAATTATCGGGTAAAGCGCAAAACTAGCCAAACATTTCTTACCTTCCCGTGTTTGTTGTGTAAATTTAAAAGAATACTATGTCTGAAATGCCGCTCACCGTTAAGAGATCTATAGAATTATTAGGCGTAGTATTAATAGGCGCCGTCTTAGTGATCGGCAGCGGCATTATCATGCCCATCCTTACCGCGTTTTTCATGAGCCTGTTACTCTATCCTGCATTCAGGGTATTGCGGAGATGGCGATTCCCTGAACTATTAGCCATCATCATTCCCATTTTAATGGTGGTGGTAGTTGTTGGCCTCATCGGTTGGTTCTTCTCTTCACAAATGGGCAATCTCATTAATGATTTCCCGCAGATTAAAAAGAATGTTTCCATACACCTGCATTCACTTAGCGAATGGATTGGCAGGATTTCACCCTACTCTACCACAGAACAAACCAAGTTTATCAATGATAAAAGTGCCGCGCTGCTAAATTATGCAGGTGGATTGGCAAGTGGTGCTGCCGTTACCTTGAGTTCGGTTTTCATATTCGTCGGTTTATTGCCCATCTACATTTACCTGATCTTGTTTTATAAAGATATCCTGCTGAGATTTATCTTTATGTGGTTCAAAAAAGAGGATCATACGCGTGTAAAAGACGCCATCTACCATACGGAATCAATTGTTAAAAGTTACCTGATGGGATTGTTGATCCAGGTAACCTATATGACCATCCTTTTAGGGGGTACACTAATGGCTTTTGGGATCAACCACGCCTTGCTGATCGGGATCATCTTTGCCATTTTAAACCTGATTCCTTATGTTGGAGCATTGTTTGGGAATATTATAGGGGTTTTGCTTACTTTAACATCGTCTCCAGACATCTGGCCGGTGTTAACTGTACTGATTATTATTGCAGTAGTGCAATTTCTTGACAATAACATCCTGATGCCGAGGATTGTAGGCTCAAAAATTAAGATCAATGCACTGGTTTCTATTATTGGGGTTGTTGTAGGGGGAAGTATTGCCGGGGTATCTGGAATGTTTCTTTCCATGCCACTGATAGCGGTATTAAAGGTAGTTTTCGACCGGACGGAGATGTTTAAACAATGGGGTGTTTTACTTGGTGATGAGCGTCCTTCAAAAAGCCCGATGAGCTTCCCTATCTTCAGGAAGAAAGTACCGGTAACCACCAAGGAAGGGGTGCAAAAAGAAGCTTAGGCATTTACATTTTCCTTGTCCATTAAGTAATCTGGCACTTCTACTAATGGAAAGGATACATAAAAGGTGGTGCCTTCCCATGGTATACTATTAAACCATATCTTGCCACCTTGCCGGTCTACATAATCCTTGCTGAGCACCAGCCCTAAACCGGTACCTTTTTCATTGGCCGTTCCATAATTAGGGGCAATGTTTAAAGTAAATATTACGTTTTGTTTTTCCTTGGTCAGGCCAATGCCGTTATCCTTAATCGCAATTACACAATTGTCTGCTTCTACCACGGCACTGATGTCAATTTCCCCTTCCAGGTTAGTGAATTTTACCGCATTTGAAACCAGGTTACGCATCACTACCATCAGCATTTTTGGATCGGCCAGGATGACCACATCTTGTGGAAGGTCTAAATCAATCTTTATACCTTTTCTTGCGGCTTTGGGTTCATAGGACCTTACAACGCGCTGAATCTGGTTGGCCACATCAACAGGCTCCAGCTGCACATGATCCACCTCCATTTGTGTACGTGCCCATAGCAGTACATTATGTAACAGGTACTGTGCATCATCAAGGGAACTGTGCAGGTCTTTCTCCATCACTATTCGCATTTCTTCATTAACATCTGCGCTTTGTGCCACATGGAGGTATTGTTTTACGGCCAATATAGGCGCATTGAGCTCTCTTGACAGGATTGACAGCATCTTATTTTTTTCGTCATTCAGATCGCTTAATTTCTTGGTCTGCAAGGCTGCAAATTCCCTTTGTTTCTCAAAGCTATTGCGCAGTACAGTCATTGCGCCATACACGATACAGGTAATGGTTAAATAAGTCATTGCCATATCTATATATTGCTCTTTGCGGTCGATATAATGCTGTTGCACAACGGCAGGATCCTGGTATTCTAAATACAGCATCACAAATACGAGCACAGTAATGGTTACAAACCAAAGCCAGGCTTGTTTTTGTGGCGTAATCAGGATGATGAGAAATAAGCTGATGGTGGAAAGCAACAACATGTTGCCACTTAATCCCCCGTTATACAGGTAAATTAACACGAGGATAAGCGTCAGTTTAACAGAACTGAGCGTTGCCGCCAGAACAGTTCGTTTTTTGATACGGCTAAGGCTGTAAAAACCAACTTCCAGCAGCAATGCCACACCACAAACCACTGAAGCCAGCTGCAGACTGGTAAAATGGTAAAAAAGTGCTTTAAACAACAAGGTAAGGCTAATGAAAAGCGACATGGCATGAAATATTCTCCCGGCCAGTGGAAATTCTTTGGCACCTCCTATTATAGTGTTAAAGCACTTTTTAATCATCAATTACATTCTTTCTGGAACAGTTATACCTAATAACTTCATTCCTGATTTCAAAATATTAGCCGTTAAAGCGCTCAGGTTTAAACGGTGTTGTCTAACGGCATCACTTTCTTCTTTAATAATAGGTGGCACCTCATGGTAAAATTTATTAAACATCTTGGCTACCTCGTAAAGATAGTTAGCCAGCGTTGCCGGAGTGTAACCTTTTGCTGCTGCTGCAATTTCAACAGGGTATTTTGAAGGTAGAATGATCATTTCAAGCTCGGTCGCCGTTAGCTGGAGGTGAGGATCACTATCTACCCCACTTTTGAAACCTGCTTTGTTCAGTAATCATTTCATAAGTCGGAGGCCAAGCGGTCTTAGGAAGACAATAGAGAGGGACAACTCCTTGGCTCACAGAACGACATGGCTACGATCCGACTTACTTTTTAATCATCAATTACATTCTTTCTGGAACAGTTATACCTAATAACTTCATTCCTGATTTCAAAATATTAGCCGTTAAAGCGCTCAGGTTTAAACAAGTCGGAGGCCAAGCGGTCTTAGGAAGACAATAGAGAGGGACAACTCCTT
>NZ_JAZQNU010000023.1:0-10111 GCF_045627485.1 Pedobacter sp.
ATTGAAGATTCAGACTACGACAGCGAAGAAACCGAAATCTACCATACCATCGACGGACTCGACATTGAAGTCCCGATGATACGCCACATAATCTACGCATGTGGGGCTACCGTAAACTCGGTAATGCCTACGCCTTCTGCATTGGCCACACTAAGCAAGGCATGTTCAACTTCCTCGCCTATCACATGTTCGCCAAAGGCAGAAATAAAGTGTTTGATCCTGCCCGTTACCATAATGCGGTAAGGGTTCAAACTTACAAATTTCACGGTATCGCCAATGCTGTATCCCCATAAACCGGCATTGGTATTTAAAATCAACGCATAATTAACACCAAGCGCTACTTCCCCTAAACTTAAACGGGTAGGGTTATCATTGTAATACTCATCTGCGGGAATAAACTCATAAAACATCCCTGCATCGGCCAGCAACAACAGGCCCTGCTCCTTTTGGCTGTCCTGGTAAGCGATAAAGCCTTCAGATGCCGGATAGGTTTCTATGGAATCAATACGGCGCCCGATACTGGCTTCGATTTTCGCCCGGTAAGGTTCGTAATTAACACCTCCATAAACAAACAGGCTGAAATTTGGAAAGATGTCCTTTATCTTTTTGCCACCGGATTTCTCAGTCAGTTTATCAAAATACATCTGTACCCAGGGTGGTATTCCCGAAATCAGCGTCATATCTTCATGTATCGTTTCCTCCACAATCGCCAGCACCTTCTCTTCCCAATCCTCAATACAATTGGTTTTATATGAAGGCAGGCGGTTCCTCTGCAGGTAGGCTGGCACCAGGTTGGCTACAATACCGGATAACCTACCGATTTTGATGCCATTTTTTACCGTCATTACCGGACTGCCTTGCAAAAAGATCATCTTGCCGTTTACAAAATCGGCTTTGCCCGTTTCATGAATATAGGTTAACAGTGCATTCCTTGCAGCTTTCAAATGCTCTGGCATAGATTCTCTGGAAATTGGAATGTATTTAGCGCCAGAGGTGGTACCCGAAGTTTTAGCAAAGTATTCAGGTTTCCCTTTCCACAGCACATCTCTTTCCCCTGCAACCACCCGGTCTATATAAGGTTTTAAACCTTCGTAGTCCCTGATGGGTACTTGTTTCTTAAAGTCTTCGTAGTTTTTTATCGCAGCAAACTGGTGGTCCTTGCCAAAGGAAGTTGCCTTGGCCTGGTCAACAAGTACGCTCAGGGTTTTCGTTTGCGCGGCTACTGCATTTTCTTTCCACTTCTTAATGCGGCCAACTATAAAGGCGGCGAATGGCTTGCTTAAAGCTGCTTTTAATCCCATCGATTTCTTAAACAATATTGTGTATGATATCTGGTTCGGCGTCTCCTTTATACTCGCCCATCATTTTACGGTAAGCTATGGTTAGCGCCACATTCGATAATGGAACGATAATAAATGAACTTAATACGTTAACCATAAATGAAACTACCGGCCATTGCATATAGCTTAACACCAGGTATAAAATGTAAAATGCACCCAATACCAGCGACAATAACAATATTTTAGTAAAGTTCCCTTTGGTAATGGCCAGACTAAACTTAATGGAGCCAAATGGGGGTTCGTTTCTATCGATGATAAAAAACGGGAAAAAAGATATCCTTACCCAGGTAATGAAAATAGCTACAGTACCCACAGATATGGCTACATTGGTAATGATGGACATGTCAATGCCGGTATAAATAAACGGGAAACCGACCAGGATCACCAACAGGTAAACGCCAATGATACAGGCCATGAAATAACACATGGCTACTAAAAACCGGATAATCTGCTGGCGTGTAGGCAGTGTGCTCACAATGCTTACATCGTTCTCCTCATCATCAAGTAAATGAAAAATGTATTTTAGCAAGGATAGGTTGATGGTAAAATAAAACATCACAAACAGGGCAGCCATAAAAAGGCTCAGTCCTTTGTTGACGTCTTTTAAAAAGAACGCCATCATTCCCGATGCATTAGAGGTTAGAAACATGAGGAAACATAAAGTGGCCAAAGAAAAATAGTTTCTTTTAGTAACCGCCCATGCCTTACCAATTACCTCATTAACGGTAAACGTGGTATCTTTTAAATATTCAATCATTATTATTTAATACTACTCTTTTTACAAAATCCTGTATAAAGCCCATGCCATAGGCAGTTAATTGAATAAATGCAGCTACAACACTCAAATATGCAACTTTTATTGATCTGTTTACCCACCAGGCATGGAAAAACAGCAGGCCAAAGTAGAACAGAAATATGATATTACAAATATACGCCAAAGGCATATACACAACGTTTAATAACAATGTAAATATTAGCCCTAAAGTAAAAAAAGCAGGAAAAAAATGTACGAGCTTAAGTTCTGAAGGAAAGTGTTTGTAGATATTAATTCGCGCCCTGCCAAAGAAATGAAGCTGTTTGTAAAACTGCGCAAAACTAGTGCGGCGTTTATGATAAACCTTTGCTTCCGGAATCAATCCGATCTTAAAACCTGCTTCATGTATTCTGATACTGTATTCAATATCCTCTCCTAAACGGGTAAGTTTAAAGCCGCCTACTTTCTCCCATACCTTACGTGATACGCCCATGTTAAAACTGCGGGGATGAAACTGCCCGATGTGTTTTTTATTACCCCTGATTCCTCCTGTGGTAAAGGGTGAGGTCATGGCATAACTAATGGCTTTCTGTATAGGTGTGAAACTTTCATGCGCCGCATCCGGACCGCCATAAGCGTCTAAATGGTGTTCAGAAAGGTAGTCCTTTACGGTTTCCAGGTAATTTGCAGGTATCAGGCAATCTGAATCGAAGATTACAAAGTAATCGCCCTTGGCTTGTTTAAAACCGAAGTTACGGGTAAAGCCCTGCCCTTCGTTGGGCTTAAAGAAGTAACGGAGGTCAAGCTGGCTGGCATAGCCCTCAACGATGGCTTTGGCATCCTGCACCGAACCGTCTTCAATTACCAATACCTCAAACTGGGTATAGGTTTGCATGGTCAGGGTAGCCAGCAACTCGTCAATCTCTTGCGGACGGTTGTATAGTGGGATGATGATCGAAAAAAACATTCCCTATAGTATTTCTTTTTCGATTAAGTACTGGTTGCGTTCAGGCGCATTCCGGGTTACCAACTCGGCCACAAATCCGGTGAGAAATAACTGTGAGCCTAAAATAATGGCCACCAAAGCAATATAAAACATGGGCTGGTCGGTAATTTCTCTTTTGTATGGGGTGTTTGCAGCGATGTGGTAAAGTTTTACCCCAATCATGTACAAAGCGATCAATGTACCCAGCAAAAAACTCAGCACGCCCATCGACCCGAAAAAGTGCATGGGGCGTTTGCCAAACTTGCCCACAAAAAAGATGGACAGTAAATCGAGAAAACCATTGATAAAACGGCTCATCCCAAACTTGGTAACGCCGTATTTGCGTGCGCGGTGTTCAACCACCTGCTCGCCTATGTTCTTAAAGCCTGCCCATTTTGCAATGACAGGGATATAACGGTGCATTTCGCCATAAACTTCGATCGTTTTGACCACGTCATTGCGATAGGCTTTTAAACCGCAGTTGAAGTCGTTTAACTGGATACCCGACATCTTACGCGTTGCCGCATTAAATAGTTTAGTGGGTATGGTTTTGGTAATCGGGTCGTAACGTTTCTTTTTCCAGCCGGAAACTAAGTCGTACTTCTCTTCTTTAATTTTACGGTATAATTCAGGAATCTCATCAGGGCTGTCCTGTAGGTCGGCATCCATGGTAATTACTACATCGCCTTGTGCTGCATCAAAAGCAACGTTTAAGGCTGCTGATTTGCCGTAATTTCTTCTGAATTTGATGCCTTTTACGTGATCATTTTCCCGTCTAAGGTCTTCAATAATGGCCCAGGAGTTATCGGTACTGCCGTCGTCTACATAAAGAAGTTCGTAAGTAAAGTGGTGCTGTGTCATTACTTTTGCTATCCAATCGGTTAACTCAGGTAAAGACTCTTCTTCATTATATAAGGGGACGACAATAGAGATATCCATTAAATCTTGCTGTGTAAGGTGCGAATTTAGCGATAAAATTTAATATCTATTCACGGTCTACAGTATTTCTGAAGGGAAATCCTGTTGAGGCCCGTTCACAGACATTAAATTTTTTCTGGGTAGTTCGCAGTGATACCCAGCACGGAGGGGGTATAGTCCGGCAGGGTAGCAGGTATATGATATAGCGATGGTTTAAGTTTATGGCATTAGAACCAGCTGGCGATCCATTGCAAAAGTTTTATCATAGTAAAAACCAGGATGACAAGCAAAATGACAAGAATGATGAAAGCGAAAATAATGACGTTTTTACCGCTACCCTGGTGTTTGCCTTCAATGTAATGCTCGCGCATAAGTTTGAGGTTGCGGGTGTTGGATTTGAAGAAGAAGTCGAAAATTTGTCCGAGGATGGGAATGGCACCGATGGTAGCATCAAGCAAAATATTGAGACTCATCAACACAACTAACTTGTTGCTGGCCCCTTTTCTGGCCATGCCCAAGAGCAAGCCACCGGAGATGATGAAACCTGAAATATCACCGATACCCGGGATGAGGTTCATGACGGGATCTAAACCAAACCTGAATTTGGTACCTGGAAAGCGAAATTGTTCGTCTAATAAATAGGAAACAGATTTGATCCAGCCCGTTCCTTTTGGTAGGGCTTTATCATTTTGGTAGGGCGTTTCGGACATGAACTATAAACGTTGATTTTTAAAAAAAGTTTTTTCCTCAAGATTTCCTATTACTGGCGCATGCTGACATTCGCGAAAAAAAAGGGCGGTGAAGCTGAGCTTCACCGCCTAAAAAAATTATTATTTAATCACGGAAATTGATGCAATTAGTACTCGTCTAGCGGCTTAGCTCTCTTTAACACGGAAGCACCGATCAGACTAATCACCAAGCCGAAGAAAGTGTAAGCAACTGCTGCACTGAAAGCGATAAAGAACACCATGTATGGACGCATCATTTCAACGCCTTTAACTTGGTTCTCATCGTCGCCGGCAGCATCTATAGCAACATTCATCACATCATCGAAGGCTTTGGTATCTAATAATTTATAATAAATAATTAGCATAAAGGCCACGAACAGGCCGGTATAAGCAGCCACTTTAAAACCTGCTGAAAAGGCCCTGCCGAAGGTGATGTACCCACCTAGTTCTAAACGGTGTGTATATTGCACATAGGTAACAGCTAAAATGAAAGGAACATAAGTTAATGCCGATGAAACGATTTTTTCTGCCATAGACAAGTTAGGATCGTTGGTATTTATACCAAGGAACTTGAATAAAAAAATCAGCACTAAAAAATAAACAGCGTAAGCGACGGCAGTTTTAAAAGCCAGCATGTTTGGCTTTTTTTCCATTTCAATTAATTGTTGCTCCATTTTAAGGTTGTAAAAGGTTAATCTGCGTTAAATTTAGCAATTAACGTGTAAACTGCACTATCGAAACTTGGATTTGAGCTGTAAGTCTCTAAATCAGTTACAATTTGCTCACTATAGGTAGGCTGGTGGAAAAAAGCCATGAACGGAACGAATAATTCTTCCATTTCTTCACCTAAATCTACCATACCTGCATGACTGCAGATATCTTCGATACTGCTTTCTGCCAATTGCTGGTTGCTGATTAAGTCCTCATAAATATGAAACTCATCCTGAAACTCATCTTCTTCAACCAACAAAAACTCCTTTAAGAAGTCGCCAAGCTCTGGCTTGATTTTCTCATCATGGCATTCGTTGATGTACAAAAGCAGGTTCAATAATTCTGTTCCGCGATCAATGGTGTCTTCTTCAATGGCAATCCATTCATCGGAATCCAGGTAATCTTCGTCCAGTTTCTTCATGTCACTTGCGAAGAAATTGATCATCAACAAATCGAAAGTAACCTCTCTTAATTCTTCAAAAGCAGGATATTCATCAAAAGCAGCATCAAATGCTTGTACTTTTTCCATAAAACCTGCGTCCAGGTTAAATGCCGCTGTAAGTTTTTGTTGTAAATCCGCAGCTTCTGTTCCAGAAGCGGACGCGAATTTAGCTAACGAGGCAATTAGCGCTCCTTCTACTTTACTATCCATATACTTGAAATTGTTTGTTATTATACACCAACATCACCTTACCGGTTAATGTTTGATTCAACAAGGGGCTATTGGCCGACTTGCTATAGTTATTTGATTCAGTGTACTGCCATTGCTGTTCAGTACTGAAAAGTGTGAAATTTGCTTTCTGGCCTGCTTCAATAACCGGTACGGGCAAATTGAGGATGCGTCGTGGCGCAATGGCCAGTTTAGCGGCAATCTGCTGGGCACCTAAACCAGCTTGCACCAATAAGGGCAAGGCGGTTTGTAAGGCAATAATACCATAAGCGGCAATTTCAAACTCTACGTCTTTATGTTCTACCTCATGCGGACGGTGTTGTGCACTGATTGCATCAACCGTTCCATCGGCTAAACCTGCTAACAGGGCTTCGATATCTGCGTTACCACGTAATGGTGGTTTAACCTTATAGTTACTGTCGAAATCGTTGAGTAATTCTTCCGTAAACACCAGGTGGTGGGCCGCCACATCACAAGTGATTTTAGCACCTTCTGCTTTTGCCTTTTTAATCAGGGCAACGGATCCTGCTGTCGAAATGTTGTGGATGTGTAACGGGGCATTGTGGAAAGTAGAGAGGTAGATGTCACGTGAAATCTGCATTTCTTCGGCCAATGCCGGAATGCCTTTCATTCCCAGTAATACACTGGTGGAACTTTCATTAACCTGTGCCTTGCCAGCAATGGACTTGTTCTCCGGGTAAACCATCAACAAACCGTCAAAGCCTTTGGCATACTGCAGAGCCCTGCTCATAAAGCCATCATCGGCAATAGGCTTCAGTCCGTCGGAAAAAGCAACAGCGCCTGCCTGTTGCATATCATACAACTCGGCCAACTCCTTTCCTTCCAGGTTGTGGCTGATTGCCCCTATAGGCAAAACATCAACCAGTAATCCTTTTGCTTTGTTAACCACATAGTATACCTGTGATTTGGAGTGTGTAACGGGTTCTGTATTTGGCAAAACCGCCAGACCGGTAAAACCGCCTGCACTGGCTGCAGCTGTAGCCGTCTCGATATCTTCTTTTGTTTCAAAACCAGGATCTCCGATCGCACAGTTCAGGTCGAAAAAACCGGGACTCAGATAGGCACCTTTGCCGTCGAAGATTTCTTCCCCTGCTTGGGGAGTGATTTGTGTGTCAATGGCGGCAATTTCACCATTCACTACGCGTACATCACAAATTTGTTGGTTAAACTGGCTACTGGGGTCGGCAATGGAAACGCCTGTGATCAGAAGGTTCATTATTTTGTATATTCTTTGTCGTTAAAAAATCGCATCAGTTTATTTCAACCGCTAGAAAAACAGCACACAAAACTAGACAATTTTAAGTAAAACGATGTGTTAATTTAAGGAAAAACAGGCCAGTTTACGTTTTTATATTACAAATAACGACGCAGTTTCTGCCAAAGTTCCTGATCCATGCCATATACATCGGGCCTGGTTTGCAAAACACCTTTGTCCCACCAGGCTGTTGTGTAATTTATGTATAATGGCACCTGCGGTTTTGCACTAAACCAGGTTGGCTTTAAAGTATAGCTAGATGCGCTGTCGGTCTTTTGAGCCATCTTTGCATGATAGACCTTCATTTTCGTAGTATCAAGCGGAGCCATGTTCACTTCCATACGCAACTGGTCGTATCGGCTTTTGTCTTTCACCAGGTGCTCAGCGAATTCTAATGGTCTTTCTACACGCACACAGCCGTGGCTTAATGCACGGTAGGGTTTGCTAAATCCTGATTTGCTATTGGTGTCGTGCAGGTAAATGCTCGATCCGTTTTTAAAGATGAACTTGAACTTACCCAATGCATTACCCCCGCCAGCGCCTTGTTTAAATTGGAAAGGCAAATTGGTCTTGCTGTAACGCGACCATTGAATAGTATCTGGGTTGGCTACCAGTTGCCCCTTGTAATACACATTCATGTTATTATTTGACAAATAATAAGGGTCGCGTGATGCATGTACGTAAATCTCGTTTTTGGCAATACTTGACGGAATGTTCCAGATGGGGTTCACCTGGATTGAACTCAGCTTGCTGTACATCACCGGTGTGGCATGTTCCACTTTACCCACCACCACTTTCATGTGGCTCAGTGTATCGCCGTCTTTAAACCAGTGTAAAGTAAAATCAGGTATGTTCACTTCAACATATTCAGCACCTTTCTGCGGGATTTTCCAGCGAAGGCGCTCCATATTTACCAAAATGGTCCTTAGTCGTTTATTGGTAGTGTCACTGGCTTTGTATTTCTTTAACTCTTGTTGAAAGGCTATATAATCAGCAGATTTAGGTTGGATTTCTTTTAGAATGACAGACAGGTCCTGCGATTGCAGCACCTGCGTCAACCTGACACTGTCTGGCCTTCTGACAGGCATAAAGTACCGGTTTAGCAGTTTACCGGGGTTTAAGCTGCCATAAAAAACCATGCTATGGTATTTCATCAAAGCCTCGGCTGCGGTAATCTCCAGGTCGGCGAGAACCGGGTAGAGTTCTTCAATCTTTTCAAACTTATTGGAATCCAGTGTGGATTTTAAGGTGATTAAACGCTGGTAATCAAAGTTTTCAGGATTATACCCATGTGCACCACTCCTTTCAAGGTAAGAAATTAAAGTGTCTAAACCGCCATTAACATAGTGTACATTCACCAATTGAGGTGCGAATTGATGTATGACATAAAAACTTTCCAGCGTATTCGGATTTGATAATTTTCGGCGGGAAGCTTCCAGCCGCTCCTGAAAAACCTGACGGTAGGTAACCGTATCAAACTCTTTATAAAGCTTGTTTTTGAAATGCTCAGACAGGATTAGGCCGGTTTCAGGGATATCCCGATTCCAATGGCATGCCTGTAGAATAAGTCCAAGAAAGAGGATCAGGTATAATTTATGTTTCAAATCTTAGGGGGTTATAACAGTCTGGGCAAGTCAAATAAAGTGCCATATATTTTGATTTAGCAGAATCAATTTCTATATTTGGCTAATCTTAAGATGCTCCGCATCGCATTAAGGAATAAATAAAAATGAACAAACACTTGAACCATCACTTACATTTGCACCATCGCCAGTTGGCGATGTATATGTAATGTTTTGTACTTCAAAACTTGTTTCCGAATATTTTTATTTTCTTGTTCCTTACCTTAATCAGCATTAGTGAAAACACTTAAAATAGCTATCCAGAAATCTGGTAGATTAAACGAAAAATCCGTTGAGATTCTTAAAAATTGTGGCCTTTCTTTTGAAAACTACAAGAGTTCCCTTATTACTTCCGTGAATAATTTCCCTTTGGAAATCCTCTTTCTGCGCGACGATGATATCCCCGAATATGTTCAGGATGGCATTGCCGACCTGGGTATTGTTGGCGAAAATGTAATTGTTGAAGCAGGTGCCAATGTAACCTATTTACAGAAGCTTGGCTTTGGAAGATGTACCTTAAAAATTGCTGTTCCTAATCATAGTAATATCAACTCGATTGAGCAACTGGAAGGCCTGGCCATCGCCACTTCTTACCCTGTTATTCTGGAGAAATTCATGGACGATAATGCTGTGAAAAATGTGCAGATCAGAACCATTTCAGGCTCGGTGGAAATTGGTCCGGGACTGGGTTTAAGTGATGCCATTTGCGACATCGTTTCCACAGGCGGAACTTTAAAAAGTAATGGCTTAAAACCATTCGCCGAAGTGATGAAATCAGAGGCAGTTTTGATCGGAAAAGAAGGCTCAGATTTGATCCCTGAAGTTCAGGAATTACTGCAGCGGATCCGCTCGGTGATGCGTGCAAAAGAGACCAAATATGTGGTGCTGAATGTGGCTAAAAAAGACCTTGAAAATGTGGTGAATTTGTTACCTGGTGTTAAAAGTCCGACGGTGGTTCCACTGCATGAAGAAGGTTGGGTAGCCGTACACTCGGTGATCGCCGAGCAGGATTTCTGGGAAAAGATCAACTTGCTGAAAGCTGCCGGCGCTGAGGGGATTGTGGTGATGCCAATCGAAAAAATCATCACCTAAGTTGCCAGTTTCTAC
>NZ_JAZQNU010000024.1:0-20545 GCF_045627485.1 Pedobacter sp.
GTGCCGATGTTTAAGTGCGGCTTGCTGCGGTCAAACTTTTCTTTTGCCATGTTTTTATACTTATTAGTAGGTTAACTTTTATTTTTAATTTGTTGTTTTGATATTATTCAATACAAAAAACCTTGCTCACGCTGCTCTTATTTACAGACCTGACAAAGTTTCTTACTTTTATGAGCCAAAGATGGGACTTGAACCCACGACCTCTTCCTTACCAAGGAAGTGCTCTACCTCTGAGCTACTTCGGCTAATCTCAGCTTGCAATCTATATTAGCCGATTGCCCAACTTATTTTAAGAGCGGAAGACGAGGTTCGAACTCGCGACCTATAGCTTGGAAGGCTATCGCTCTACCAACTGAGCTACTTCCGCTTCTTTATGGTGGGGGGAGAAGGATTCGAACCTTCGAAGTCTTGCGACAACAGAGTTACAGTCTGTCCCATTTGGCCACTCTGGTATCCCCCCATCTTTAACTGCCACACATTGCTATGCGAGTTAAAAGAGCCTCCTATCGGGATCGAACCAATGACCTACTGATTACAAGTCAGTTGCTCTACCAGCTGAGCTAAGGAGGCTTATTACTATTAAACTTTCACAGAACCTTTTTCCCTTTTCTTTAAGGTTAATGCCTCTTCCGATTGGGAATGCAAATCTACACGAATTAAACTTCTATCCAAAATTATTTGAAAAAAAAATTGACGGTTTTTAGGCCGCCAATCCTTTTTAAAAATTCTATCGGAATATATCCTTAATAATCAGACACTTCATTAGAACTTAATATCTCTTTATGCTCGGATAATTTTGCACGTGTCTTGTCTTTGTGCTTTGTTATTTGCTTTTTTAAGGACTCAATTGATAAATCAGTTGCCTCTTCAAACGTCTTGCATTGCTCTTTTGCAAACATAGTCATTCCTGGAACCATCAACTTTATCTCGCTAATCTTGTTAGCTTCATCTTCCACATTCTCCAGTTTCAAATACACTTCCCCACTTATAATCTGGTCAAAATACTGGTCTAGCTTATCTACTTTACGTTGTATAAACTCTAATAACTTCTTATCTGCATTGAAATGGATCGATTGAACTCTGATTTTCATGTTGTCCTCCTTTTTTTATGCCTTTGGATGGGCTTGTTTATATACTGATTTTAACTTTTCTATGGAATTATGGGTATATACCTGAGTTGCTGCTAAGCTAGCATGTCCAAGCAACTCTTTAATCGCGTTTAGGTCCGCACCCCGGTTTAACAAGGTGGTGGCGTAAGAATGCCTTAAAACATGCGGACTGCGTTTGCTATGTGTGGAAATGTAGGACAAGTAATGTTTTACGGTTTTATATATAAATGCTGGAGATACAACGCCTCCTTTATTAGTAACAATAAGAGCGTCGGTTTTGTTGTCGAAATTTTGAAAGGACTTCAAATCAAGGTATTCTTTAAGTAATACCAGCAAGGCCTTAGGCAATGGAATCAGCCGCACTTTGCTCCCCTTGCCTGTCACCTTAACCGTTCCTTCATAAAAATCTACATCCTGGTCACGTAATCCTATTAATTCGGCCAGGCGTATACCCGACCCAAATAATACTTCCAGTACTAGCTTGTCTCGAACCGAAAGAAAACTGCTGCCAAAGATTTCGGCTGAATCTAACAGATCATCCATTTTTTGATCATCTATAAATACGGGCAACCGTTTGGGGGCTTTGGGGACTTTTATCAGTGATACCGGATTACTGGCCACTAGCCCAAGCCGTTGGTTATATTTGTAAAAACTGCGCAGGGCCGACATTTTTCTGCTCACCGAACTCGGACCAATTTGCTGATCCAGAAGGTAAACCATAAAGTCTCTCACCTGTACATATTTTGCGTCCATCAATTCCATCTCAAAAGTGGTTTGCAAAAAGTCACGAAACTGCAACAAATCAACCTGGTAAGATGTGATGGTATGTGGAGAATAGCGTTTCTCGTTGCTGAGGTAAGATAAAAATTTTTCAATAACCATAGTTTTGCTGCTGGTTAAACGCATGAAGTGAATATACAAAATCTTAACATGGATTTAGTATTTAATCAAAATTATGACATAAAAAAAAGCGTTGCCGTATTGGCAACGCTTTTTTTTATGATAGAACTATTGGAGATTAAATCGCTCCTTCTAGTTGCATGTTCTGTTTGTAGATAGCGTGTTTCACTAACGTACGACGAGTAACAGATTTTTTCTCGTATGCTTGGCGGCTACGAAGTTCTCTTAGAACACCTGTTTTTTCGAACTTCTTCTTGAAACGCTTTAGCGCTTTATCAAGTGATTCGCCGTCTTTAATATTAATTATAATCATAACGTTAAAATACCTCCTCTCGTTGTTTTTAGGATTGCAAAGGTAATACAAAGTTTTTAAAAATCAATCTATTATATTCGAAATAGATTACTATAATTTATAACTGACAAAACTGCTAATTTATTTACTGTTTTTATCGCTCCACCGCGCAGCAGTTCCTGCTCACAACAACTTCCTTCAATAACAATTGTTTAGAAATTTAGCCAACCTGGGTAGTACTATGCCTTCAACTACGTATCTGAGACACACCCAGTAACACACCAGGTTCGACAAACACCGCAAGAGTGTGCACAAAAGCTATACCATATAGACCTCAGTAGACCTCAGCTAAGGTTATGAAACCAGCTAACTATGAACCTTTGCCGGGACCAGAGGTATTTGGTAATCACAGTAAATAAAATGGCAGTAAAATTAAAACCCGCAACAGTTATGTTAACGGGTTTGGGGATTTATATTTGGTTAGAATATTCGTGCTAATAACTGATCGGAATTCTAAGTTATGTATTTAAAAGTTCTCGTGCAATAACTATTTTCTGTATTTCTGAAGTTCCTTCTCCAATGGTGCATAACTTACTATCACGGTAAAATTTTTCTACAGGAAAATCCTTTGTATAACCATACCCACCGAAGATTTGCACCGCTTCTGTTGAAGCGCGCACACAAACTTCAGAAGCATAGTATTTTGCCATGGCCGATTCCTTGGTCATCTTCATGCCCCGGTTTTTCAAATTAGCAGCCTGTCTGATCAGCAGGTCGGCAGCTTCAATCTCAGTTGCCATATCTGCCAGTTTAAAACTGATGCCTTGGAAACTTGAAATCGGCTGACCAAATTGGTGGCGTTCCTTTGAATAAGCCAAAGCTGCTTCATAGGCACCTTTTGCAATACCCAGGGATAAAGCTGCAATCGAAATACGACCTCCATCCAATACTTTCATGGCTTGTTTAAAACCTTCGCCTACATTTCCAAGCATATTTTCTTTAGGTACCCTGCAATTGTCGAAGATCATCTCTGTAGTTTCCGACGCACGCATACCTAATTTATTCTCTTTTTTACCAGCTGTAAAACCTGGTGTACCTCTTTCTACTACAATGGCTGATATTCCTTTCGAATCGCCTGTGGCACCGGTTCTCACCATAACTACAGCAATATCACCAGATTTACCATGGGTGATCCAGTTTTTTGCACCGTTGATCACATATTCGTCACCAACCAGAGTGGCTGTTGTCGTCATACGAAGGGCATCAGAACCAGTGTTAGCTTCTGTTAAACCCCAGGCACCAATCCATTCGGCGGTTGCCAATTTTGGTAACCATTTTTGTTTTTGTTCTTCATTACCAAAGGCAAGAATATGCCCTGTGCACAAGGAGTTGTGTGCTGCTAAGGAAAGGCCTACAGAGCCACATACTTTAGCTACCTCCACAATAACATCTACATACTCCTGGTAGCCAAAGCCCGATCCGCCGTAAACTTCCGGTACTAACACGCCCATCAGTCCTAAACTGCCGAGTTTTTTAAATACCTCTACCGGAAAATATTGCGCCTCATCCCATTCCATCACATGCGGACGAATGCTTTTCTCTGCGAAATCTTTTACCATGCTTCTGATCATCTTTTGATTTTCAGAAACAGCAAAACTATATCCTATAGAATTTTCTAACGTTTCATGCATTTTTGATCCTGATTTTTGAACAATAATAATAAATATAAAGAGAGTTTTACAAAAAGGAAATTTTCTCGTTTGTAGTACAAAATGGTATTTAGTTCAATTACCTGAGTTATTGGGTTTCGGGCACTAAAAAAGCTTGTACAATGGCCTTTAAAAAAAATTAAATTTCTTTTAGCATCAACCTAACCTATCTGAAATTGGGAATAAAGAGCACCACCCTACCTCATTTAGGTTAATTTAATTTTACTTAAGGCGTTTAGTGCATTGGCGTGAAAACATTGTGAATTCTTACCTATTTTTAGCTAAACTTTCACTCTTTTAAAATAGCAGTCCTGATGCGGCTACAAGGAATATTAAAATAAAGCGATAATATTGCATTACAAATACCAGGCATGCCATTAGGAATACAACTTTTCGACTTTTCACATAAGATAAATTATAGAACTGAAATCTTAGCAGGGATGACCGTAGCCATGACCATGATGCCTGAATCGCTGTCTTTTGCCATATTGGCGGGTTTCCCTCCCTTGATGGGGCTATATGCAGCTTTTATTATGGGCCTGGTAACTGCCGTATTTGGCGGCCGACCGGGATTAATATCTGGTGGTGCTGGCGCAACGGTTATTGTACTCATTGCTTTAATGCAAAGTAATGGGTTAGAATATGTACTGGCTGCTGTGGCCATGGCGGGTGTATTCCAAATTGTGGTGGGTTTGTTCAAACTAGGCAAATTCGTCAGGCTGGTGCCACAACCTGTAATGTATGGTTTTGTAAACGGACTGGCAGTCGTCATCTTTCTGTCGCAACTGGAACAATTTAAAACGGTCGTTAACGGGCAGTCAACCTGGCTTGTAGGCACACCCTTATATATTATGGCGGGATTGGTGTTTCTCACCATTGCTATAATTTATATCCTGCCCAGATTTACCCGGGCTGTACCACCATCGCTTGTTGCAATTGTGGTCATCTTTTTTGCGGTTCAAGGTTTTAACATTGATACCAAAACAGTGAGTGATATTGCCGCAGTGAGTGGTGGTTTTCCACCATTCCATATCCCACAAATACCACTCACCTTCGATACCCTGCAAATTATTTTTCCTTATGCATTGATAATGGCCGGTGTAGGATTAACAGAGGGGCTGCTAACATTAAATCTTGTTGATGAAATCACAGCCACAAAAGGAAATAGTAACCGGGAATGTATTGCACAAGGAAGCGCCAATATTTTAAATGGATTTTTCTCCGGCATGGGCGGGTGCCCCATGATCGCTCAAACCTTAGTGAACCTGAGTGCAGGTGCACGGGCCAGGTTATCGGGTATAGTTGCTGCTATTACCATCCTGATTATAATTTTATGGGGCGCACCTGTAATTGGTCTTGTGCCCATGGCGGCCCTAACCGGCGTAATGATTATGGTAGCCATAGGCACCTTTGAGTGGGCAAGTTTTCGCATCATGAACAAAATGCCTAAACACGATATCTTTGTGGGTATCCTGGTGGCGGCAATTACAATTTACCTTCACAACCTGGCCTTGGCCGTTCTTATAGGCGTTATTATTTCAGCCTTGGTTTTTGCCTGGGAAAGCGCCAAGAGAATACGAGCACGAAAGTATATCGATGAGCAGGGAGTGAAACACTACGAAATTTTTGGTCCCCTGTTTTTTGCTTCGGTAGCTGCTTTTAATGAAAAGTTTGATATCAACGATGATCCGCAGCAGGTAGTGATCGACTTTAAGGAAAGTAAAGTAACCGACATGTCTGCCATCGACGCCCTGAACAAATTAACCGAGCGTTACCAGAAAGCAGGTAAGACACTACAGCTTAAACACCTAAGCCCGGATTGCCTTGCTTTGCTCAAAAATGCAGGCAATGTGATTCATGTAAATATTATTGAAGACCCTTCCTATCACGTTGCTACAGACCGGAACAGCTAGCACGCTAATTGTTGCCTAATATTTTTTAATAGGCTGAAATTGGCCTCTACTTTTAGGACGGCTATGCTTTGGTCCACCATCAATTTTCTATTTAATCTTAGAAAACGACATTTAGAAATATATAACGAATACCAGTTTACAAGATCTGTAGACAACTGGCTATTCCAAGGCATGGTAAACCTATGCTATCGCTAACTGGAAAAAATTCGCCAATGCCCTACGCCTGCGGATTGCCTTACGTATTACAGATCGTGAGCCTGAACTGGCAAAACAAACGCTTGCGGAAATCAATATAGAAGTTGGAAACTATATAAATTCTAATGCCGAGAATGCTAAGTTAACCTATAAAGCTACGCCTAATCAAAACCCGGTAAGCAATATATTGGTTTAACCAGAACTTCAAAACCTGGAGCCAGGGGGTTCACGGCGGAAAATGCGGCTGAACTTTGTAGTGAAGCAATAAGTGCATCACTCGCACAATATGGGATAGGTGCTGCAGCCATTTCCGAGTACAAGGCTAATCCGGCAATACAGTACGATGCTGCAGATTTCAGAAAGTCAATTGGTGAACAAAAAATGGATTGCTTTATTCGGACAAGGATTAGAGGCTTTTGCAGAATGGAGAAGACTTGATTATCCGGAATTACATCCGGCGGTTGCAGGCGCTTTAAACGGAAATATGCCGGTGCGTTTTATTTATCCCGGTACCGAGCAAAGTTTAAATCCTGAAAACTACAAGGCTGCAGTTGCCAACCAGGGCCCTGATTTATTAACCACCCAATTGTGGTTTGACGTAAAATAGCAACCTAAAAACAAAAAAAGGCTAATTCCAGCTTAATCCAGTTAAAAAAAAGCTGGCTTTAGCATAGAGTTAGCCTTTTGTCATTATTTATTTTAACTTTAACACAATATTATATTACATACTACAAATAAATAAGAAACAAAAACAATTATTTAAAGGATGCTAACGGTAGAAAATTTAAAAAATGTTTTTAAAACGTCGGCTGTTGGAACCCTGCTTATCTGCCCAGATGCCCCGCATTTTACGATAGCTTATGCCAATGAGGCCTGCCTGAATGAGTTAAATACCACCGCTGCTGATTTAATTGGTGCGAGTGCGGCTCACCTAGCTGTTGAGGGAAATAAGTTAGCATCCTACCGGGGAATACTCTTATCATCGTTAAGCTACACGTTAATCTTTAAGAAAGCAATAAATACCCAGTGCTATCCGCTGCTGGATGAGGATGGCCAGGTAGCCTATCTCGTGTTTAGCCTAATAATGGATGCCGTCGCACCACTTATTGAAAAGCCCTCAATCAACCAAATGGAGGAAGCACAAGCTTCCGTTATTTTTAACCAGCAAAGCGCAACCATTCTTGAAAGCATTACAGATGCTTTTTTTGCATTAGACAAAGATTGGTTAGTTACCTATTGGAACAAAGAAGCAGAAAATGTGATGCAAATGTCGCGGCACGAGATCATCGGTAAAAATATTTGGGAAATTTTTCCTGATGCGACGTCGCTGCCTTTTTATAAGGAATACCAAATTGCCATGTTGGAAAATGTTCCACGTCAATTTGAAGTATATTACCCACTTTACCACATGTGGTTGGATGTTTGCGCATACCCATCCAAGGAAGGAATTTCTGTTTTCTTTAGGGATATAGGCCAACGTGTGGAGTCGGACAAGCAATTAGAGCTTGCGAAACAAAACTATGAAACCCTGTTTAATTTAAGTCCGTTGCCCATGTGTGTTTACGATATAAACACCTTACGGTATCTTGATGTTAACCAGGCTGCAATAGATCATTACGGTTATAATTATGAAGAGTTCATGAACATGACACTAGAAGACATCAGGCCCAATACTGCGCTTCAAAACTTTAACGATATGATCAGGAATGAGGTTAACTCAGGTAACATTCACACCAGATTAGTCACACACCAAAAGAAAAATGGTGAACTTATCACTGTAGAAACAAGGGGAAATACGATCGACTTTGGTAATCACAAAGCACGTTTGGTTGCACTGATTGATGTAACAAAGACAATTGCTGCGGAAGAGTCTGTAAAACGAAGTGAGCAATATTTTAAAGCCCTTATACAAAGTGGTTCTGAATTAATTGCGATCATAGATGCAGAAGGGCGTTACAGTTATTTCAACAGTAATACAAACGCAATCTTAGGAGTTGACCCTGAATTCTTTTTAGGAAAAAGTCCTTTTAATTTCATTCACCTCGACGATATCCCCACCGTTAAATTACAAATGGAAACGATTGACACGAAAAAGCGGATTAAGATATCTCCCTTTCGTTTTTACACAAGTAAGGGGCATTACCGGTGGCTAGAATCTGTTATTACCGATATGAGAGACGATCCAGCAGTTGGCGGATTGGTAACCAACTCGCGTGATGTTACCCACAGAATTGAATATGAGATTAAACTTAAGGAGAGTATAGAGCGATTTAACCTTGTTTCTAAAGCAACAAGTGATGCTATTTTTGACTGGGAAGCTCAAAACAATGTGCTCTTCTGGGGCGAAGGATTTAGAGAAAATTTTGGCTATGAACCCGGAGCATCGCTTCAGTTTAGCGATTGGCAAGCTAAAATACACCCGGATGATATGGAAAATATAGTTTCTGGATTTCATCAATGTGTGCAAAGCAAGGAAACGAAATATGAGACGAAATATCGTTTTCGCTGTTCGGATGGGTCTTACAAAGCTGTATTGCAAAAGTGTACTTTAATTTACAATAAAGCAGGTACATTATTACGCATGTTGGGTTCCATACAGGACATTACAGAAATAGTAAATCACATTAAAGCCATTGAGGCACAAAATGCTATATTAAATGAAATCTCCTGGACCCAAAGTCATGTTGTAAGGGCTCCAATAGCCAGACTGATTGGCCTATTGTCGCTAGTTAACATAGAGGACCTTGGTCCGGTTAACCAGGAAGTTTTTACTCACCTCCATCTTTCTGCGGCAGAGCTTGACCTGGTCACCACAGAAATTATCAAAAAAACGGAAGCTGTATATAAAAGTATAACTTAATATGATGCTAAAGCAAACGTTTCCAGGTTATAACCTTTCAATCTTTCTCTGCCAGCCAAAAATTCCAATTCAATAATAAAAGAACAGCCCACCACTTCTGCCTGTAGCTTTTCAACTAATTGAGATGCCGCAGCTACCGTTCCGCCGGTTGCAAGCAAGTCGTCGTGGATAAGTACTTTCTGTCCCTGACTTATAGCATCCTCGTGCAACTCTATAACAGCACTTCCATATTCTATGTCGTAAGCTTGCTGAATGGTTTTTGCAGGAAGTTTACCAGCTTTACGAATGGGTACAAAAGGCACTTTCAAAGCTTGGGCCAATAACATACCAAACAGGAAACCACGGCTTTCAATACCCGCAACGACATCAATTTGAATACCCTGAAGTTGGATAACCAATGCTGCAGTTATTTCGGCACATAATTCTGGGTTCTTAAGAATTGGGGTAATATCTTTAAAAACTATCCCTGGTTTTGGAAAATCAGCAACGTCTCTAACAACTTGTTTTATTTTGGTCTCAATCATGGTGTAAAAGAAATATATGGCGATAACTGCTCCAACACCTCAGGGGTAAGGATAATCACTTTTTTCAAGTCGTCAAAATTACTATAATTTCCGTGTTGTTCCCTATACTGAATAATAGCGTTCACCTGTTTGTACCGGATATATGGATTATTTTTTACATCTTCCACACGGATACTATTCACATTCAACCGTTTAACTACTGACGCGTCTACAAGCACCTGATCTTTGATTTCCTCAAATTTGACAAGGTCCAGACCATACACTTCCATTAACTGTTCTTTTTTATGGAAGCCACCAATCCTCTCGCGGTACTTTATAATCCTTCTTGCAAAGACACGCCCTATCCCTCGGATACTCTCCAACACTGATGTATCTGCGCGATTAATATCGACCAGTGGATTTGGCATCACACTCACTGGATGTTGTGGTGAACGATAATTTACCTCACTATATGGAAGTTGTACTTTGGTTTCATGAGGCGCCACAATCGCAATATATGGACGTAATCGTTGATAGACCTCTGGCGATACCACATACATGTTCTGCAGGTCTTCAGCTTTTCTGAACTGGCCGCCTTTCTGCCTGTATTTAAGTATAGACTGTGCCTGTTTTAAAGAGAAGCCCAAATCCTGCCAGCCGCTGAGGCTGGTGGTATTTGGATCAAACCGGTGTAATCGCAGTGGTCGTTTTTCCGATACAACAACCTTGAATGGCTTTCTTTCCCTTTCAAAGGCTGGCGCATGTTGTTTGTCTAAAGCCAGCTTCCTGAAATATGCTTCCGCCCTTCGCTCCAGCTTTAAGTCTATTGGAACCGGCCATAACCAATTATAAACAGTTGGAAAGCCACTTACCATAAAAATGAGCAGCACCAATACCATCAGGCCGTTAAACTCTCCTTTGGTCAAATCGAAATAATTGGTCAGCCATTTTTTCATGCCCTTTAATGTACTACCGATAAATAGGAATATAAAGCTTATTTTTGTTCTTATTGCAACCTTTTTTAATTAATGGAAATCATCACGACATCAGAATTCGCAAAGGCAACAAAAATTGATAAACTTGGTGTTCCCGGATTGGCAGGCTTGCTCATGGCCATTATGAAACTTAAAGACATCAATAAAGTATTCTCCAAAAACCAGGAATATAATGGCCTTGAATTCGTAGATAAAATTTTAGAAACTATTGGTGTAGAAATAGATTTCGATGAAGACGACTTAAAGAACATTCCAAAAACAGGGGGGTTTATTGCAATTGCCAATCACCCCTATGGAGGTGTTGAAGGTCTGGCTTTGGTTAAACTGTTATGTACGGTACGGCCGGAAGCTAAGGTGATGGTGAACTTTATCCTAAAAAAAATCCCCAACCTGGAAGAATTTTTTGTTGCTGTTAACCCTTTTGAAAATGTACAGCACAGCTCCAGTATTAGTGGATTGAAAGCCACATTCGAATTAATTAGCAAAGGTACCCCCATCGGCATTTTTCCAGCTGGAGAGGTTTCAACCTTTAATATGAATAAGCAGGAAATTACCGACCGCCTCTGGCATCCGGTAGTTGGAAAATTAATTGCTAAAGCCAAAGTACCCGTAGTACCTATTTATTTCCATGGCAATAATGGTATCTTGTTTAACTTACTAAGCCTTATACACCCCACATTAAGGACCGCCAAACTACCCTCCGAATTTCTAAACAAACAGGGTCTTAAAATGAAGGTGCGGATTGGAAAGCCTATTATAATAGACGACATATCCTATAAAAATAACTCAAACAGACTGCTCGACTTCTTACGTGCACGCACCTATGCCCTGGCTACCGGACTGGAACATGAAAAGAAACTTTTCAACCCCATTAGCCTGTTTAAAATTAAAAAAAAGCCGGCAACTATAATTGAAGAAACACCTCAGGTTAAACTTACCAATGAAGTGGCCACCGTGGAAGCCTGTAAGGTTTGGACAGAAAAAGACTATGAGGTATACATTTGTCCCACCCAAAAAATTCCTAACATACTGCGCGAAATTGGCCGTTTAAGGGAAATTACATTCCGTGAAATTGGTGAAGGCACTAATAAGAAAATAGATCTTGATAATTACGATATCTATTACAATCACCTTTTCATTTGGGATAAAGAGAAACTGAATATCGTGGGTGCCTACCGCATAGGTAAAGGTGACGAAATATTGGATACCATGGGGCGCCGCGGCTTCTATTTGTCGGAACTGTTTAAAATTAAAGAAGCCTTTTACCCTATTTTAAGTTCCGGAATAGAACTTGGCAGATCGTGGATCAGAAAAGAATACCAGCAAAAACCTTTGCCTTTATTTCTGTTATGGAAAGGCATTTTAAAATACCTGATCGATAACCCCAAATACCGCTATCTTTTCGGGCCCGTAAGTATCAGCAACAACTTCTCTAAGTTCTCTAAATCGCTGATTGTCGATTACATTACCCGACATCATTTCGACTATGAATTGGCACATTATGTAAAACCAAAAAATAAGTTTAAGGCAGATTTAACGGCCGATAAGAATTTGTTACTGGAAAATAGTGAATCTCTAAAAGATCTAGACAGCCTGATTTCAGACATCGAAAAAACGCATTTAAAAATCCCTGTGTTGTTAAGACAATACCTAAGTCTGAATGCCAAAATCATTTGCTTTAATATAGATCCTAAATTTTCTGATTGCCTGGATGGCTTTTTAGTGGTCGATACAAACAACATCCCTGAAGAGATGCTGGAACGCGTTGGTAAAAACCTATAAAAAAGCCCCGACCTATCGGGGCATTTTTGTTTCAACTAAACCTTATGAGTTTTAATAAACCAACTATTTAAATGCAAATTTATGTTTAGTATATAAAGTAAATGTGAACGAAGTATTAACCTTAGTAACACCAAGCTACTGGGCTAATAGTTTTTAATCTTTTTCAGACCAAGGCCGGGCTGGTCGTTCAGGGTAATTTTACCGTTAACCACGTCCATACCTTTGTAAACATCATTACCTATAAGCAGTGCCCCATCTAAATCGGCCCAATCTACCATAGGTGCTAATTGTGCAGCCGCTGATATGGCACAGGAAGTTTCGGTCATACAACCAATCATGATTTTCATGTTCAAAGCTTTACCCAGTTCCAGCATCCGGTGTGCCTCACGCATACCTGTACATTTCATAAGTTTGATATTAATGCCGCTATAAACCTGATGTGCTTTTAACACATCATCCAAACGCTGTACAGACTCATCGCCAATGGTTGGAATCGGACTGTTTTGCGTCAACCAGGCATTGTCGTCAACACGTTCTTTGGGCATGCCCTGTTCTATAAAGACCACTCCTTTTTCGTGAAGCCAATGCGCCATGTCCAAAGCAAAAGCTTTGTCGGTCCAGCCTTGGTTTACATCTACACAGATGGGTTTATCGGATACGCCGCGTATGGTTTCAATCATCGCTTTATCCGTATCCCGGCCTAGTTTAACTTTTAAAATCTTGTACGGTTCCGCTTCTTTCACTTTTTTGCGAATCATCTCAGGCGTATCAATCCCTATGGTGAAAGAAGTGTCGGGAGTTGTACTGGCATCGTAACCCCATATTTTATACCAGGGTTTTTTCATGATCTTGCCCACCAGGTCGTGCAGTGCAATGTCTACGGCCGCTTTGGCTGCGCGGTTTCCAGGTTCCAGCTGATCAATATAATTCAGGATGTTTTCCATCTCAAAAGGATCATCGAACTTAGCAAGATCAACTTTAGCCAGGAACTTCATCACCGTTTCATGCGATTCGCCCAAATATGGAGGCATCGAGGCCTCACCATATCCAATTACACCATTGTATTCAAGTTCAGTAAGCACTACCGGTGTGGTAGACCTCGAACTGGTGGCCAGCGTAAATACATGGTTAAGCTGTAAAGTATATGGTTTGAAGCGCAGCTTCATGACACCTTTACCCGCATGGATTTCCCTTGCACTTGCCAATAGTGGTGCAGTACCCATCACCAGCGAGGCACCAGCCATTAAGGCGGTATTCTTTAAAAAATCTCTTCGTTTATTCATGTTTTGGTGATTGTTCATTATTTAGGGGCAGTATATAAAGGATGTTGGTCTACCCGGATTATTTCGGTTGTGCCGATCGCAGGCAAAATTCTACGGGCACTCATCATGGTCAGTGCTTGTGAAGGCGCATAATCTGCAGCATTTGGGTCAAGGCTGTTAATTTTCACCCTTCCTGCCGACTGAATAAATCGCCCTTCACCCATGTAGATGGCCACATGTGTGATTCTTGGGTTTGGTACTTTCCCTTTAGCCAGGGCAAAAAAGAGTAAATCTCCCGGCAACAGGTTCTTTACCGACTTCTGGAAATTGACCGTATCACCTTCAAATACATCGACGGGTTCGCCTACCAACACCTGTTGAGAAGCATCGCGCGGGATGATAATACCATTTAAAAAAAAGGCGGTCTTTGTAAATCCACTACAATCAACTCCTTTTAAGGAAGTGCCGCCCCAGAGGTAAGGAACACCCATAAATGTTTTAGCAGTGCTGAGCAGTTGTTCGGCCGTTGGGTTTGGTCTGGATACCCAGTTCTGGTAGTCTGTAGCCTCCTCAGTGCGGATATACGCGATGCGCTGATCCGGATAGGCAATTTTATAGAAACCCTTTTCCTTAGCAATAAGCTTAAAAAGATTACCTTTTACCAGGTCTGATACCCTCAAAGATTTCATAGTTGGTTCCGCGTTAGAAAAGCCAAAATCGGCAGTGTAAATTAATTTAGGAGCAGCTTTCCAATCATTAAAAGCTTTTGCATCCATGATGGCCAGCGCATCATGATCCACCCAGGAAATGTAAAAATCAGGAGAACGCACCAGGTAGTAACCGCCCTGCTTTTTTAACAATTCTACTGGTGTACCCATCATCATCTGTGTCATCATTTCGGCACCATGAGATGGTGTGTGACGGTTATTGGCCACCGACAAGGTAACTACCGCATAACGCTGATCGCCCATTGCGGAATCAGGAAGTAGCTTTGGCGTGATCGCTGTTTTTATTCCGGCCTTCGAAAAAGCAGCACGTAGTGAATCTACAGCCTGTGGTAATGTCGTTTCCACCGTCACTTCGGGGACTGCCCCTTCCTTAACCTCTATATTATAAACAGCCGTCCTTTTATCTGGAGCAAGTGATTTACCGACAGTGGCAGCCAGCGTGTTTATCTTTTTCAGCAACAGGCTATCGGTCGCTGCTAAGGCTTTTGAGCTCAAGCCAGCAATCATTAAAGTCAGAAATGCTACGAATTTAGCAAAGCGCATAGGGTGATTGAACATGTAAAGTAAATATAAGGAGTTCCGCTAAAATTTATTCCTTAAATATTGCAAATAAACGCAACATTTACCCGCAAAATCACGCAATTTGTTACATCGGTTTTGATCATTGACTATCCTTATTCATATTTAACAAAAAAAGCAGGCATGGATAACCAGCCTGCTTCAAACGAGAGATGATATGAAAATTATTTTACTGCACCTGGTGTGGTATAAGCTAATGCTTGTGGGTTGAATCTCGCCCATCCAGCAGTCCAGTCAGCAGATCCAAAAGCGCCTTTATAAGCTACTTTTTCGAAGAAAGCATCTGCTACTTTTGCGTCAGTGAAAATTGCACCAGCAGCAGCTGCAGATCCTGCAATAACCGTGAAGTTAGGAACACCTTGCATTTTAACGTCGCCAACTAAATCTGATGAGTATTTGTAACCATCGGTCAATACACTTGATGCGTAAGCGCCAGGAGTGAATGTATTATTAACATTTAAACCAGCGCTGATTAAGGCCTGCTTTGCTGGGCTGGAAGCTTTAATCTGGTTTGATTTACCATTGCTACCCAATACCAGGTTGTTTGCAAAAACAGACTTTCCTGTTAATAAGGCGTTACTTGAATTTTCTGTTCCACCTGCTGGTAAAGCGTCATCATAGAAGATTCCTTCGGTGTAACCAGCAAATACAGAATTTAAAATGCTGATGGCAGAATTTCTGCGGATCTGTACAGCGTTTTGATAGTTAGCATTGATGCTCTTTGCAGCTGCTTCATGTAAGGGACCTAAAACTGTAACGTTAGCAAATACGGCTGAGGTTTGTGGTAACTTATTGTCGCCAGCACCATTGTTGTCAGATTCAAAACCATTTGATCCTGATACATCAGCAACAGAAGCTAAACGTTGTGAAACAGCGAACTGAATTTTTCCAGAGAAACCGTGATCGGTATCAAAGTCATCATCCCACGTGCCCACAGCGATTAAGTGTTTCGCATTTACGGCACCACCAAACCATTCGAAAGCATCATCACCAGAACGATACACCTGTACAAAGTCCACAGTGGTTCCAGAACCTACGCTACCAAAAGTAATACCATTGATTTCATTATCTGGTCCTAATGGAATACCTGCGTATTCAACTCGTACATATTTTAAAGTACCTGAGTTATCTGCATCTTCGGTACCACCATGTTTACCTTTATCGGTTGCATCAGAAATACCTTCGATCGGTACGGATGTACCCTGATTGTTCTTTGCTTTTCCTAAAAGGATTAATCCACCCCAGTCGCCAGGCTCACGTGAACCAGCCGACATATTAGAAGTAAATACAATCGGTTTTTCTACCGTTCCTACGGCTTCGATTTTTGCACCGCGGGTGATCACTAAAGCACCTTTCGTTGCTTTATCTCCTTTAATAATAGTACCTGGTTCGATCGTTAGCACCGAGTTGTTGGTTACAAATACATTGCCTTTTAGCAAATAGATTTTATCTGCAGTCCATTTTGTGGCGGCAGTAACATCACCGGTAACTTCTACTACACCAGCATTACCACCTGGATTCACTGGATCAACTGGTGAATCGTCCATTGTCGATTTTGAACAGCTTGCCAAAAATACAAGAGCGATTAAGGCAATAGCTAAAAATTGTTTTTTCATATAGTTGTTTATTTATGATAATCAAAGATGTTGTTTAACTATAACCATAAGGCTACCTGCACTTTAAGCAATTGTTATGTTAACCTGGATTGACCGGATAAGGAGTTAACATTAGAAAGTGTAAGAGAAAGCAACAGATAAATTGCGCCCTGATTTATAACTGCTCAGCGTGTCATCAATCGGACTTCCATCATATTTTTTGTTGGTATTCTGATCATAATACAGTACGCTGCGCTGGTTTAGTAAATCACCTGCATTAAATTTAAGTTCGCCTTTGTTTTTTAACACTTTCATGCCCAATTGTAAATCAATCACATCACGGGGTGCTTCCCATACTGCTGGAAAAGTAACACCGGCAACGATGGCCAATCGGCGACCTACCTTATTATACAGCGCATTGAAATTGAACTTATCATGCAGGAAGCTGTGCTGCAAACCGGCATTGATCACATAAGGCGCCTGCCCCACCATCGGGCGATCGTCATCCTGTAAAAACAACCCCGTATCATCCGGGTTGGATACCGTTGATTTGATAATCGAAAGGTTGGCATATGCAGTTGTGTTGCGCATAAAATCATTGGCAATCAGGAAATCAAGGGTTTTACGAACCTCAAACTCCACTCCATAAACCGACGCCTTATCTGAATTAAAATAGGTGATGATCCGCGTTGAACCGACATCACTGTTTAAGGTTTCAATGGCGTCGTTAAATTTTTTGTAAAAACCTGATACCGATATAATCTGGCCAGCTGAAGGATACAATTCAAAACGTACATCCATGTTATTAATCGTAGACCGCTGCAAATCAGGATTACCTTGTTGGAAAGCCAGTAACTCATAATCATAATACGAAGAGATGGCTAATTCCCTGAATTCCGGACGTGCAAGGGTACGGTAATAAGAAGCCCTTAAGTTAATTTTATCCGTCAGGCTGTAAGTGAAGTTGGCCGATGGCAACACATCTATATAATTTTGTTTTACCGTAGATAAGGAAGCTTGTTTCGCTTGTAGATCCAGGTTAAACTGCTCTAGGCGGGCACCCCATACAATTCTTGCTTTATCACCGATGCGGTTATCCAACATGGCATAAGCAGCATTAGTTAAAGAATTTCCTGTATAGGAATCCTGAAAGTTTGGTATCTCACCTAATTTGTAGATGTTATTGTTGATTAATTCACTGCCGAACAACTGATTCAAAGGGCGTTCCCTAACATCCGCATCATCTGTTCTTAACAGCATTCCCAGGAAACGCACATCAAAAATACGGTCGCGGTATTGGCTGTTTAAACCAGCTTTAAAGGTGCTGCTTTTCCTAAAGATGTTTACCGGCATCGTGAAGTTTACACCGGCAGCATAACTATCTTCATTTAGCTTTGAAAACAACCTGGTGTTTTCTTTTCCGAGGGTTGATAAGTTTGCTGCAAAATCGACATCAGGATTACCAGCATCGGAGAAGAGCCTGGTGTAACTTACCTTACGTTGATCAGGCTGATCGTTTAATACATTGCTGTAACTAAAAGACCAGTCAATTTTAGCATTTTTTACGCCTAACTGGTGGTTACCTTCTACAGTTGATTTAAATAAAGATTTTTGCAATAAGTCAAAGGCGTAGAACCGCACATCGCTTTGAGTGGCCTGATTAGATCCGGTTCTGGATAAGAACTGATCATCGTAGATTCTATTGTAGATATTTTTGAAAGTAATTTTATTTTTGCCGAACGTGTAGGCGAAATTGGCCAACGCACCCATATTGGTTGAGAATTTGTAAACATTATCGCTGTAGTCATAATCATAATAATCACGAACTACATCCTGGTTGATAGTTTGGGCATTCCGATAAGTAAGGGATACGATAGCACCTAATCTCGAATTATTTTTCAGGTCCTTAACCCGACCCACTGTAAACTGGTAGTTTTGTGTTGGTAAAGCCGATCGGCTGTAGATATTCCAGTCTTGCGGCAAGCTTCTTAAAGCTTTAACATTTTGCTCTGCTGTTAAGCCATTTACTATCTGATCTGTCGTGAAGAAATTCGTGGGTAATTGTTTTTTACCATTATCAAAACCAAAATAGTTCGTTGCCGTACGCTGACCACTTAAAAAGTCCTTACCGGTAGAAACCGTATTATAACCCGCACCTATACCCAGGGTAATAAAGTTTTGATCAGGAATATCTTTAGTTTGAATTTGAATAGCACCACCGGTGAAATCTGCAGGCAGATCTGGTGTGGCAGTTTTGTTAATAATGAGGTTATCTACTAAGTTAGAGGGTACGATATCAAAAGAAAAAGCTTTTTTATTCGGCTCTGTACTTGGCAGCGAAGCGCCATCCAGCATAGCTGTATTGTAACGATCACTCAAGCCCCTGATCACAACAAATTTATTATCTTGGATGGTGGCACCACTTACTCTTTTCAATACATCTGAGGTGTTCCGATCCGGCGATCTTTTGATCAGCTCTGAAGAAATACCATCAGATATAGCAGCATTATTTTTTTGCTTCGCATAAAGCGCATTCACACTTTCCTTTTTGAAGGAACCCTGAATCACTACCTCGGCTAGATTTTGAAGATTTGACTCTTCCAGGATTACGTTAAGGATGGTATTTTGGCCGTTAGTCACTGCAACATCACTAATTTCTTTGCCATTATATCCCACGTATTGGAAAGTAAGGATATGTTTACCTGCAGGCAAAGCGGTCAGTGAATACCTTCCCTCCACATCTGTAGCAATACCAGTATTGGTACCTTTAATTTTAACGGTTACGCCAATCAGTGTTTCGCCGGATTTTTTATCGGATATCGTTCCGGAGATCTTTCCATTTCCTTGTGCAAAAACTGTTGCACTGATAATTACACCAATGATGGTAATTATAGCGCTAAGATTTATTTGTGGTTTCAATTTGTCCTGTTTTAAGTTAGGACAAAAATATTACGACCACGTTATCTCGAAGTTAGCCGCGAATTACCATTCGATGATGATAAGGTTACGTTAGTGTTAAATGCCGGTTGAATTAGTAACGAACGCCAAATTTCTTACAAATGAAGTGCAATAACCAAATAGGACCAATTAACAAGAACTTAACATCTTCTAAAAACGAAGGCTTCTTCCCTTCTATTTTATGGCCTATAAACTGACCGATCCAGGCGAGGATAAAGATGACGGCACAAACCAACCATACCGCCGGACCACCATTAGCTTCCACCTTTTCTAACTGAACGATAAACATGCTCATTACAAAAACCGCCAGCAGCATGAAATAGGACATCACTGGAGATAGTTTGTAGTAGTAATAAATGGAGAAAGCAATTAAAAAGGAAGCCCAGTTTACGTAACCATTATAACTCCCCATAAATTCCAGGTAAGGAAAAGGAATGGACCACACTAAACCTAACAGGCTAAATACAATCAGCGGTACACAAACCCAATGAATCAGTTCATTGGAAGGATGTTGATGGTTTTCAGCATATTTATCAAAAAGTACGTCGATATGGCTTTTAGCGTTGGTTTTCATGATTTGTTCTTAAAACTCGATTCCTGTAAAATTAAAAAAAGCGATAGATAATCCATCGCTTTTCAAATAATATGATTGTAATATAACTAAGCCCTATTTCGCAAAAGAAACAGAACGTGTTTCTCTGATTACTGTAACTTTGATCTGACCAGGGTAGGTCATTTCCGTTTGAATACGGTTAGAAATATCAGCAGCTAACAATTCTGCTTGCTGATCGGTAACACGTTCACTTTCTACCACAACACGTAGTTCCCTTCCTGCCTGAATAGCAAAGGTCTTCTCAACACCAGGGTAAGACAAAGCAAGTTCTTCCAATTCTTTTAAACGTTTGATGTAGCTTTCTACCACTTCACGTCTTGCACCCGGACGTGCACCTGAAATGGCGTCACAGGCTTGAACAATTGGTGAAATCATGGAAGTCATCTCAATCTCATCATGGTGGGCACCAATAGCGTTACAGATTTCCGGATGTTCTTTATATTTCTCGGCCAGTTGCATACCTAAAATAGCGTGTGGTAATTCTGGGTTATCGTCAGGCACTTTACCAATATCGTGAAGTAAGCCTGCGCGTTTAGCCATTTTAGCATTTAA
>NZ_JAZQNU010000025.1:0-2982 GCF_045627485.1 Pedobacter sp.
TGATGTGGTGTTTAATCACAAAGCAGGGGCTGACGAGCTGGAAAAAATAGCGGTTAGGAGTGTAGACTACAATAACCGAAACGAATTTACATCTGATTTAATTGAAATTGATGCCTGGACAAAGTTTACCTTTCCTGGCAGTGCACGGAAATACAGTGATTTTGTGTGGGACTATACCTGCTTCAGCGGTGTCGATCATGCAGAGAACCTTCATAAAGATGCCATTTATTCGATCCAGAATGAATATGGAGAGGTATGGGAAGATGTACCTTCGGCAGAGATGGGTAATTATGATTACCTGATGTATAACGATATTGAAACCAGAAATCCAGCCGTAAGGGAAGAACTGAAACGATGGGGGGAATGGTATTATAACACCTGTAAGATGGACGGGTTCAGGCTGGATGCTGTAAAACATATCGCACACGATTTCCTGAATGAATGGATTGACCACATGAGGCAAACTTTCAAAAAGGATTTCTTTTTTGTTGCTGAAAACTGGGTTGTAGACAATGTAGAGGAACTGGTAAACTATATCGACATGACCGAGGGAAGGACGCAGCTTTTTGATTCACTTCTACACTACAACTTTTACCAGGCAAGTTTGCAAGGCAAAGAATATGATATGAGCAATATATTTAACGGCACCCTGGTTCAAACCCATCCATCGCTGTCTGTTACCTTTGTGGATAATCATGATACACAACCGTTACAGTCGCTTACAGCCTATGTGGAGTATTGGTTCAGGCCATTGGCTTATGCTTTGATTTTATTACGGGAGCAGGGAATACCCTGTGTTTTTTATCCTGACCTCTATGGTGGGAAATACAAGGATAGAAACCAGGATGGGCTGGAGGTGGATGTTGAATTGGTTCCACTGGACGAATTACCGGAATTATGTGCCATAAGAAAAGATAAAAGCTACGGCATACAGCGCGACTACATCGACCATCCGAATTGCATTGGCTGGACACGTGAGGGCGAAGATGATAAACCCGGGTCGGGATTGGCGGTGGTAATGAGCAACAGTGCAGAGGGCCACAAGTTCATGGAAATGGGTAAAAGACATGCCGGTAAAACCTTTGTGGATGCTTTGGGTAAACGCAATGAAGAGATTACAGTTAATGAAGAGGGCTGGGCGGAGTTCTACTGTTTAGGTGGAAGTGTGTCTGTTTGGGTACTTAAATAACCAACCAGCTCATCCCAGCGGCCTCCAGGCTTACGGTAGTAAACAAATACCTGGTAGGCATTTTGGGTTTCATAATAATTTCCTTCAAGCAGCTGGTGGCTTAAAGCGCCATTTTCCTTGTTTCGGTACACATAAAGGTAATCGTATAACCCCTGTTTTAAATATAAACTGCTCTGATATCCGTTTAACGCCTGGTTGTATTGAAGTTTACTTTGTTCGTTGGTTAAATAGTTGTTGAAGCGACCGGTAATATATACCTCGCCGTTTTGAAGATTTACCGGCGTTTGCAACAACAGATCCACTTTTATGTAATCGCTTTCTGTATCAGGGGGCCTGTTTTCCATATTTCTGATAAAGAAGTTGCCGTTTTCATCAAACTGGGAGGCGTATTTCTGATCGTTCCTGGTCATGTCCCTGATTTTGCTCTCCGGCGCACGTAAGTTGCGAAGGTCGAGCTTTCTGAATTCATTTCCCCCTGCAAAAACGTTTGTTTTGATATCGTTATATTGAATCAGGTTAGGCTTAACAAAGGAAGCCTTGCTATTGTAGTTTGCAAAGTTAGGGTTGCCATTTTGCATCACTACTGTTTTAATATCAGTATAAGGGTTTTGGACACGTAAACGGCTGGTGTTTACACTAAAGTTCAGCTTTTGGTGTGTTGCACGCTGGCTAACATCCGGGGCTGGTATCACATCAACTTGTAAAGCAGCAAGATTTTCAACCACATAAAAACGCTGTGAAATCACTGGCAATTTTTGTCTGCCTTCTACGTATACCTTTAGGATATAATTTCCAGAAATTTTAAACTGTACCTGCTCATTAGGCAAGGTGAGGCGGTAATGGGTGTAATTTTGCCGAGTTCCTGAAGCATATTCATAATCCTGCAGGCGGTCGCCGGCAAATGAGGTGACATAATCTAAAGTAGAAAGGCCGGACGGTTTCCAGTCGGCTGTGCAATGTTCTACCACATAAGCATAACTTTTACTGCCACCTTCGAGGTCGTCGAAGGTAAACAGCAGCTGTTCGGTAGATTGAAGGGTAATAACAGGCAGAGACTGCTCTTTTTGAGTGTTGTAAGCTTGTATGGTTTTGATATAAGGCTGAAAAACCTGGTTATCGTTAACGAGGGGGCTTTGCTGTGCAAAGGCCGGTGGCATACAAAACACCAATAAAATGAGCAATCTCCACTGTATAGGCATGGGCTAGCCTTCTAATTCCATGATTTCGGCAGCAAGTTCTTCCCAGTTTTGCTGTGCCGAGTCGAGCGTTTGTTTTGCAGCTTTATATTTTTGATTTACTTCTGCCAGTTTATGCTGGTCGCTGTAAATTTTCTCGTCTGCCAGTTCCATTTCTATCGCTTTCACGATGGCTTCCTGCTCAGAGATTTGCGTTTCTGCTTTTTGTAGCTGATCGTTCAGTTTTTTTAACTGCTGCTGCGGGTTTGGCGCTGCTTTTTTCTCCTCTACTTTAGGCTTGGTTTCTTTTTCTGCCTTGTATGGAATACTGGTAGCAGGAACCGGCGCTCTTTTGCTGTTCCACTCTTCGTATTCGGCATAAGTACCTGGGTATTGTTTGATTTTCTTATCTTCAATGAACCAGATTTTGTTGGCTACATTGTCAAGGAAATACCTATCATGGGATACGGCAATGAAAGTACCCTCGTATTGTTTCAAGGCCTGGATCAAGATGTTCACCGACTGGATGTCAAGGTGATTGGTAGGCTCATCGAGAATCAGAAAGTTTGAATCTGTGGTTAATGATTTCGCTAAAGCCACACGTGATTTCTCACCTCC
>NZ_JAZQNU010000026.1:0-20392 GCF_045627485.1 Pedobacter sp.
CTGGGCGTACCCGGAAGAGGTCTTCCATTCCCCAAAAACAGCCGCCTGCTAGGTATGCTTTTTTTAAATTTTCCATATTTTATTTAAAAGATGAAATTTAGTATGATTGTTTGTAATCCTGTTTGAATTTCCTTAACAAACATACGTTTATTAGGCCTCAAATTAAATAGGAGTCATTATGTTTAAGAACGCAAGACAATTCCGAATAAATTGGCCGCCCAGCCACTGCCTAAAAAAAAGTGGTGAAAAGACAGCGATCGCCTTATGATATTGAAAAAATGCCAACAATTTTTTATTCCTAATGTTTATCTACATATGAAAGAGCTTCTATTTAAGAATTGGGAAAGCCTGTGGCATGTTGGTGTTTGCGCAATACTAGCATATTTTATCTTATTTTTATTTATCCGCATATCCGGAAAAAGAACTCTTGCAAAGCTTACTGCTTTCGACTTTGTGGTTACCATAACTTTGGGTTCCACATTATCCTCGATGATTCTAGGTAAGGTAACTTTAGCAGAAGGTGCTGTAGCGCTTGCCGTCATCATCATTTTGCAGTACCTTTTGGCCTTAACGGCAAGGGAGTCTAAAACGATGGAGAAAATAATTAATTCGTCGCCAACCATTGTGTTTTTCCGTGGGGAATTTCTGGACGACGCCATGAAGAGAGAAGCGTTGACACGAGAAGAGATCTATGCTGAAATTAGGAAATACAGAATGCTCGATGTTGATGAGGTTGAGGCGGTGGTCATGGAACTGAATGGAGAACTTACCGTAATAAAAAAATCCCAGGGGGTAAGCCATACGTCATTAAGAGACCTTGATAATGGTTAACTAGTTCTCAAAAATGTTAATTAGTTAATCCGCCGTTCGAACTAATTTTGCTTATTCTAAAGAGGTTGCCATCATAGTCTCCTTTATTAAACGTTTAAAATTGTTACATCTTTATCAAACGTTTGCGTATAAAAGGTGATAGGATAGGAGTTGGTCTTTATAACTTATTGACTACTTTAGAAATATGAAACATTTATGTATCGTCTTTCTATCTCTTATTAATTTTTATGCTTCTGCACAAAACGCAAGTTTAGACCTTCAAAAAAAGCCTGTTTTGAATTCCCAGGTCATTGCCGAGCAATGGGGGAAAGTACCTGATGGATTAAACACGAGTTACGCGTCATCCAATGTCAGATTTTCAAAAGATTTGCCGCCTTCAGTAGACAAACAGTCAAATTGGGAAACAAAAGCCTGGAAAGGGGAGAAAGTTCATACACAGCTCCTGTTATGGACGAGCAAAAGCGTTGATAACATTAGTATGGAGGTGGAAGATTTAAAAGACAACCAGGGTCATGTGATTGGCAAGGAAAATATAACATCTGGCTTTTTAAAGTTTGTAATGACTGATGAGTTCGCTGATGGTTGCGGTCACCGTAAACCTCAGGATTTTGACTCATCTATGGTTGCAGACATCATTGATACAAGAAAGACTGCACTTAGCATTGCTAAAAACAACACTCAACCGGTCTGGCTCAGTGTAACTGTACCAGCTAACACGCTTCCTGGGAATTACAAAGGAACATTTAAAATCAAAGCGGATAGGGAATATAAGATGCCTTTCTCCATAGTGGTGTTGGATAAAATGCTTCCTCCAGCTAGCAAATGGGCCTATGACCTTGACCTCTGGCAACACCCCGCTGCTATAGCCCGTGTACATAACGTTACTTTATGGAGCCCGGAACATTTTGACGCTATGGAAAAGTATTATAAGATGCTAGCTGGCGCTGGTCAGAAAACCATTACAGCAAGTATTGTTAACGAGCCATGGGGGCACCAGACTTATGATGATTACCCCAGCTTAATCAAATGGACCAAAAAAAAGGATGGTCGCTGGACTTATGATTATAGCTTATTTGATAAATATGTGCAATTTGTAATGCAATGTGGTATCACCGAGCGGATCAATTGTTATAGTATGGTTCCCTGGAAAATTGCCTTTACCTATTTCGACGAAAACTTACAAAAAGAAGTAGTTTTTGAAGAGGCGATTGGTACACCTGCTTATAATGCATTTTGGAAAACCATGCTAGTTGATTTCACCAGGCACCTAAAACAGAAGGGTTGGTTTGACAAGACTTATATCGCCATGGATGAACGACCTATGAAGGCGATGCAAGCGGTGATCAAATTATTAAAAGAGACCGATAAAGACTGGAAAATTGCACTGGCTGGTGATTATCATCCGGAAATAGAAAACGATATAGACACCTATTGTATCGCTTCAAAATTTCAGTTCCCTGCAGCCACGCTGCAAAAGCGCCAGCAGGCAGGTAAATTAAGCACCTGGTATACTTGCTGTGTGGAACCTTATCCGAATGCTTTCACTTTTTCACCTCCTGCAGAAGGTATATGGATAGGCTGGTACACAGCTAGTAAAAATATGAATGGTTACCTACGATGGGCCTATAACAGTTGGACAAAGAACCCTATGGAAGACAGTCGTTTTATTACCTGGCCTGCCGGCGATACCTATATGGTATACCCCGGGCCTTTTAGTTCAATTAGGTTTGAGAAAATAGTAGAAGGTGCGCAGGACTTCGAAAAAATCAAACAATTAAAAGAATTTTACCTGAAAAATAACCAGACAGTGGAATTGAATGCGCTTAATAAGGCGCTGGCCATGTTTAATATCGCCGATTTAGCTGATATTACGGCCGAGGAAATGTTAAATAAAGTAAAACCGTTATTGAACAATTAAGGAAGGAATGGTTAACTCATGATCGTGACTGTATAAAAGAAAATAGCAACGTAATTTTAGCAAATCACCATAACAATAGGATGATAGAATACATAAATTGTGAACAGAAACGAACGATAAACTTAACCGTATGACCACTAAATTTTGCCAACTTTTAGTTTTATTAGGGATTGTATTACTTTTTTCCTTCAAACCCATCAGAAGCTGGTCTTCAGATGTCCTTAATGTTGCTCCTGACGGTCCTAAAATAGTAAACATTGTAAATTTTATACGGCTTCTAGAACCAAGGGATCCTAAGATTACGCAGGAAGTACTCTATCAAACAGTTGTCAAGCAAGTGGAAATTATGAAACAATATAATCTTCCAGGTACTTTTTTGCTTCAGTATGACGCGATGATGGACCCGCGGTACCAGAAGCTTCTTCGTTCACTTCCCAAAGAATCTTTCGAGATAGGAGCGTGGTGGGAACTTCCACAGCCACTTGTTGAAAAGGCAGGACTTAAATGGCGTGGACGGTACCCTTGGGATTGGCATGCCGATGTAGGTTTTGCCACTGGTTATACGCCTGCAGAACGTGAAAAATTAATCGATGTTTATATGGCTGATTTTAAAAAAATATTTGGCTATTACCCCAGATCGGTTGCTTCCTGGTTTATAGATGCCCACACCTTAAATTATATGTATGAAAAGTATCATATTATTGCTTCTGCTAATTGCAAGGATCAATATGGAACGGATGGTTATACTTTATGGGGTGGCTACTGGAACCAGGCTTATTACCCTAGTAAAATTAACTCTTACATGCCAGCTCAGAATGCCGATAAGCAAATTCCAGTTCCTGTTTTTAGAATGCTTGGGAGTGATCCAATCCGACAGTATGATACAGGTTTTGGTACCAACAGGCAAGGCGTAATTACGCTCGAACCAGTTTATAAATTTGGTGGTGGTGATAGTACCTGGGTAAACTGGTTCTTTCAATCTTTTACTCAGGACAGGTCCCTGGGATTTAATTATACTCAGGCTGGACAAGAAAATTCTTTTACCTGGGATGAAATGGCCAAAGGGTACGAAATTCAGATGCCACTAATTGCCAAGCTTAGGAGTGATGGGAAAGTTAAGGTTGAGACTATGGAGCAGTCAGGGATTTGGTTTTAAAAAATTATAAAGTTACCCCTGCGACCTCGTTTGCTGTTACAAAGGATATTGAAGGTAGTGATCTGAAAACCATGTGGTATAACAGCCGCTTTTACAGGATGAACCTATTATGGGAGAACCAGGGGCTAAGAATTCGTGATATACATTTGTTTAATGAAAATGTACCTGATAAATATACAACTGAGGTTGCGACTTCTAATGAATGTACTTTTTATACCTTGCCAATTGTAGATGGTTATATTTGGAGCACAAACGATGATATTGCAGGACTAAGATTAAAAGCGATTATTGATGGGAAAGAAGTACTGCTTAAGGGACATGATCCGATCTTTACCGATAATGGTAAAAGCAACGTCCATATTTCCTGGTCATTAACATCTATCAGTGGAAGTCTTGAAATGGATCTGGATGAAAAAACATTCGTAGTGAAGCTTGTAAGTAAGGAACCGTTAAATTGGTTTATGGATTTGACCACGGCCTCTGTAGCAAAGCTTCCTTTTACAAGTATTGTTCCATCGGGCATTAACTGTACGTTTGAAGGTACGAATTATAGATTGGTTGCAAATAGAGGGACCTTTTCTAAGCCAACAAACGGTGCAGCTTTTCGTTTACAGCCATCAAATGGCTCTATATCGCTGAACCTTGCTGTTTCAGTAAAGTAGCTATATGTACATTAAGAATCATGTATAGGGGGATTCTATAAACATGGAAACGAATCAACACGAGACATAAAGTTAGATGAAAGAAAATATTTGCATCCTGGAATTTCCTTCTAACCTTGGTTTAAAAGAGCCATATCCTGGCCACGAACCAGGGGTTAAACACTTGCCTGATTTTCTTAATGACCATGGATTTCATGCGCAATTAAATCCTAATTTAACCATTAGGTTGGATCCACCGCCTTACAGCATGGACCTGGATGAAACATCAGGGGTGAGGAATGCAGATCAGATCGTTGATTATGCAAAGATACAGGCTGCATTACTACAGAAAGTAATATCGCAACATTACTTTCCCATCGTAATTGGCGGCGACTGCAGTATTTTAATCGGCAATGCACTTGCCTTAAAAAATAAGGGTGTTTACGGTTTGTTCTTCCTCGACGGTCATACCGATTTTATGTGGCCATCGCTTTCTCAAACGGCTGGTGCTGCTGGAATGGACCTCGCTATTGTTACTGGATCTGGTCATGAGAAACTTACCAATATAAACGGACAGAAACCCTATGTTAAAGATAAACACGCTTGGTGTGTGGGTAACAGAGACGAAGAATACTGGTATTTAAAAGCCATAACAGACTCAGATATCAATTATATCCCACTTACGCAACTGAGGCATGAAGGGATAAAGACATGTGTAGCTAACTTCCTTGAAATGGTTCATCGAGAGAAACTGGATGGTTTCTGGATTCATATTGATGTTGACGTGTTGGATGACACCATCATGCCAGCGGTAGATAGCCGTCAGCAAGGTGGTTTAGGGTATGAGGAGTTCAATGAAATCATTAAATTGCTTTTAGCAGATGCAAAAGCAACAGGTTTGGAAATAACCATTTTGGATCCTGACCTTGACCCTTCAGGTCAATACACAGAAGATTTTATTCATCAGTTTAGTATTACTTTCAATACTAAAAATAAGGAATGACTGCCTAAGTTATGGTGCCGGTCTTTAATTCTCCTGCCTTGATGTAATTCGCCATGATAACTCCCTTCGGGGTTATAACATGTTCCTGTAAGCTGAAAGTGGCAGGAAGTGCACCGTTATTATAAAGTCTTTTACCATGTCCTAAAATTAACGGGAAAATTTTGAGCCAGAGTTCGTCCACCAGATCATGCATAAAAAGCAGTTGAGAAAGTTCGCTGCTTCCCCAAACGATAAGGTTTGTACCTTCTGTGTTTTTGAGTGCTTCAATATCTTCCACGCTATTTAGGAATACTGAATTCTCCCAATCTGAGCTTTTTTTAGTGGTGGAGATGACATATTTTGTAACCTCATTAATGCCTGGCCAGGCAGCTGCATTTGCTGGCCAGTAAGATGCAAAAATATCAAATGTTTTCCTGCCTAATAACAGATCTGAAGGCTCCATCTGCTTTTGCATAAACTGGCTACTGACTTCTTCCGTATAAGGGGCAACCCATCCACCATGCTGGAAACCTCCTGACTGATCTTCATTTGGGCTACCTGGTGCTTGTATAACGCCATCTAAAGTCATAAAAGCGGAAATGATTATTTTTCTCATAAGTTTTAAGTTATGCAGGTAAATTTCGAAAAAAAATTTAAAAATTAAGTTTCTTATTATAGCAGGCTGCGGGTTTAAAAAGCGAAATAATTATTGGTGAGCCTGTATCACTTGTGTATAGGTTGTAATATAAATCGCATTAATTAAAATTTTATATCATTAAGAATGAAGTATAATGTAATCTAATCCCTATTTTGCGGCATAAATTCTTCACGCATGGCTTCTGGTTTTTTTGCAATTTTAGATGATATCGCAGCACTAATGGATGATGTGGCAGTAGCCGCGAAATTGGCGACAAAAAAAACTGCAGGTATTTTAGGTGACGATTTGGCCGTAAACGCTGAAAAAGCAACTGGATTCCTATCATCCCGAGAAATTCCTGTCTTGTGGGCGATTACCAAAGGCTCTTTTATAAATAAGTTGATCATCGTTCCCGTTGCCATTGCACTAAATGTTTTCTGGCCCGTTTCGATCAAGGTCATCCTGGTGTTCGGAGGTTTGTACCTGGCTTATGAAGGGATGGAGAAAATTGTGGAATATATTTTTCACCGTAAGAAGCCTGTTCGCCAGGCTGCAGAGGAAGTGCTGAAAGAAGATCCCGATGCAGAAAAAGTAAAGGTCAAGTCGGCAATTACGACTGATTTTATCCTGTCGGTCGAAATTGTGATTATCGCCCTTGGTTCTGCTGCCGAAAGTAGCCTAATGATACAGATCCTTACGGTGTCAGTTGTAGCGCTTCTTGCAACAATTGGCGTTTATGGTATCGTTGCACTGATTGTTCGTATGGACGATCTAGGCTTTAAACTGATTAAACGGAGCGGTGAAAAAGGATTCTTGAATACTTTGGGGACGTTATTGGTTAGTGCGCTTCCTGTAATCATTAAAATACTTGCAGTGGTGGGTACAATTGCCCTGATTATGGTTGCTGGCGGTATTTTCGCCCACAACGTTCCGTTTTTGCATGGACTGTTTCCTACAATCCCAGCAATTTTCACAGAGATGGCAATGGGTGCGATAGCGGGTGTGATTGTGGTTGCAATGGTAACAGCTGTAAAAAAGCTTTTATAGTACTGCCTCATCAGGAGCGTCCAACATTTTTACTTTTAGTTTGTTACATAGGCATTAATTAACTGACCTGTAACCTATGGCTTTGAAGGCATCAGCCCAAACACTAGAATCCACAAAAAAACTGCTTCCAATTATCTTGGCTACCGCCATCTTTATGCAGATGCTTGATTCTACGATCCTGAATACTTCATTGCCTGCCATTGCCAAAGATCTTGATGAATCGCCATTGAACATGCAGAATGCGATCATCAGTTATGTACTTACCCTGGCTGTGTTTATGCCGGTAAGCGGGTTCCTGGCTGATAAATTCGGCACAAAAAAGGTCTTTATATTTGCCTTGTTCTTGTTCGGTTTAGGTTCTCTGCTCTGTTCGCTTTCTCAGAACTTAACTCATTTGGTGATTGCCAGAATGATACAAGGGGTAGGGGGAAGTTTAATGACACCGGTTGGGAAATTAGCCCTGATCATGTCTTTTGATAAGAAAGAGTTATTGAAGGCAATGAATTTTGCCATCATCCCGGCATTAATTGGCCCTGTGCTAGGACCACTGGTAGGTGGTTATATGGTGGATTATTTTTCCTGGCATTGGATTTTTCTAATCAACATCCCTATTGGAATATTGGGTATAGTGCTAAGTTTAAAATACATGCCAGATTATAAGTCGCCAATTATTGATTTTGACTTGAAGGGCTTTCTTATATTTGCCGCGGCTTCCTTATTACTCTCCATTTCTCTGGAGTTGTTTGGCAATACCGTTCATATTACACCAGTATTAATGCTCATGCTATCCGGCTTTTTAATGTTATATTTTTATTACCGGCACGCTGCAAGAGACGACAACCCGATTTTTCCTTTAAACTTATTTCAGGTCAGAACTTTCAGGGTAGGAATTTTAGGGAATATGGTTACCCGTTTGGGAATCAGCTCAATTCCGTTACTGCTTCCTATGATGATTCAGATCGCCTATGGCCAGTCTGCAGTCACATCAGGATGGATCGTAGCACCGATGGCACTAACTGCTATGTTAGGTAAATCTGCGGTGATTGGAATCTTAAATAAATATGGTTACCGCGCAACACTAATGACCAACACGATGATTATTGGTGCCTTGATTTGTAGCATGGCTATACCCTCAGGGAATGCATCCATCTACTGGTATATACCCATTATTGCCGTCCTCGGATTCTTCAACTCCATCCAGTTTACCGCTATGAACTCAATTTCAATAGCCGACTTGAGGGAATACCATACCAGCAGCGGAAATTCGTTGGTATCCGTTAACCAGCAGTTAGCAATTGGTTTTGGTATCGCATTCGGCTTGATTGTGTTAAAAATATTTGAGGGTGATGTGAAGCTGATTCAGAATGAAATTCATAATGCTTTTCGCTATACTTTTCTAGTGGTCGGTTCGCTGACGATTCTGTCGGGTTTTATTTTTAGAAGGTTACATTTTAAAGATGGTGACAATATGAAATCGGAACGGGCAGATAAAACTAATAATAAGTGATTAATGCAATGTGTTCATGGCCTTGCAAAACCCCGTCCTCTGTAAATTCTACCTCACCTCCATTTTTAACAACTATTTCAATGACATCGTCAACGGCATCCCTCATATAGGAGAACTCATTATAAGGTTCAATGAGTGGTTCTATAATGTCGGGTGTTGGCCCGCGTTGCGCTGCAAAATGATAGTTTTTCTCAACCACCAAATCACCGCCTTTGCCGGTGGCTAAATGTGTCCATATGTTATAGATACCAGTTACCAGCTTTCTCTGATTGGCAGCGTTTGTTAAACGCAACAGTATTTTTTCTTCTTGAGCTTGCTTCCAGGCTTCCAGTTGGGGTTTTATAAGATTCATATATTCATATGGCGTTGCTTCCTCGGTATAGCCCCGTGCGTAACCGATAATCGATGCTGCGTGATGAGTTTTCTTTTTGAACTCACCGATAATTTTTTCGGTGGTGAGCACCATAAGGGGCAATTGTTGGGAAGAGAGAATATTGCCGAGTTCCTGGTCTACCTGGTGAAGAAACTTTTCTACAAGTAATTGCTTGCGATTATCAGTGTCCGTAAAATTTGCTGATTTTTCGGGCGCATCATTTATAAATTCCGATATTGATGCTGGAAGTGCGGATGGTAATTTCTCAAATTCACCATTATTCCATTTATATAGTTTTGCGTCCGTACTACTTAGTGTAAGTAACAAAAAAGATTTTTTTTGTCTTTCGATGTACAACAAATCTCTTACTTCAAAGGACTCATCAACGATAAGTTTCTCTGTTACTGTATCGTCTAGAAAGACGGTCTTTTCAAAAATTGGCGACACATAGACTGCCAGACCCTTTTTATTTGGCGGAACAATCAGCCCGTCCAACAGGTTGTGGAGTTTTTTCATGATTAGTTTACACTGTTCATCCGGGTAATTTTTTTCTAATTCTTTTTCAGCTTTATCGGCAGCAAGTTTAAGCGCCTTGGTAGTTTCCACCTGCAAGCCAATTTTTGCTTGCAAAGGCATAATAAGCGACAATGCAGGGCGATAGTGTACGGCATTGATTATTTCAAGTACCTCAGCATTTGTTTCTTTACTCATGGTTTTATGTTTTGAAGGTGAATAGCTGAGAGCTGTATTTTATGAAACGTATTGTGCAGATATATAATATTTTAGCAGGTTAAGATAACGCAAAGCTGTCTGCTCATTTTCGTTGCTCAAGTGTAGTGTATTTGCATCAACAGCGCTTATTAACGCTACTTTTGCCCTGATATTAGCACAAAAGATTTTATAATAGTGAAAGAGAGACGCAAAACGATTAAGCTCAGGCATTCCTGAAAAACGCGTATAATGATCAAAGAATAATGTACTGAGGTCTTTACGTTGCCATGCTTCCAAATCCATGCAAAGGAAGGCAACCTCATTTAATATGTCTATTTGACGCAATTCGTCGTCAAATTCTATGCAATCAAAAACCACAGGATCTTTATATAATAATATATTTCCAGTGTGAAGGTCTCCATGAACATCACGGACAAAACCCTGTGTTGAACGTTCCATAAAAAGAGAGGCGTGCTGTTCCAAATATAAGTCCGACCTCCTGATGACTTCTGTTATTAGTGTAGCAAAAGAAGGTCCAAGCAATTGCGCAGCTGCATATTTTGCTACCTCGATATCATTAAATCTTGATTTTATGCCATTAAAATTTGGTTGCTTATTTATTACCTGTGCCTGGGAATGGAATTGGGCAATTTTTTGTGCAAGCTTTAAGATGCGCTGATTTTCAATATTTTGGTTATTTCTGATCAGGGTGCTCAGTTCAAGATCAGGATCCATCTTTTTCATTTTTACGGCATATTCTATTGCTGCTCCGTTGTATGCTTCCTGGAGTTTAAATGTGTTTCCTTCTTGATAGATGCCAACTACAGCAATATACATATCAGCTGCAAGACGTTTGTTTAATAACAGTTCCCGCTCACAAAAGTATTTCCTTTCTGATAAGGTCGAGAAGTCGAGAAAATCAAATTTTACTGGCTTTTTAATCTTGTAAGCATAACTATTGGCCAGAATGACCCATGAAATGTGCGTTTCTATCAGGCTTGGACTTAAATCCTGGCAAACTGAGAATAGTTGTTGCAATAGTTGTTCTACCTTATAACGTTCCATCAGAATATTCGATAAAGTCAATAGCTTGACCTACTAGCATATCAAGTGAGGCCTGATCCGATTTAAGGGTGATATAATTATCTGTTATGGGTTCATACTCGCTTTTTATTAATTGGTATATCTGAAAATCGGCTTCACTATCCTCGCGACGCTTTGAGATCCTTTCCTTGATCACCGCTTCTGCGGCTTCAATTTTAATCAGAAAAAATGGGGTCTTAAATTTCCGGGCTGTTTCCTTGAAGCGTTCACGTATTGAATTTTTATAAAATGTGGCATCCAGCACTACGTTATCTCCTGCCATAAGCGCATCTTCCATATCTTTAAGCATTAAATCATAAACCGCCAACTTGGCGTTTTCGTCATATTGGCCGTAAAGAGCCAGCTTAAATCGCATCGCATCGCTGCTAATGTGTCTACCGTTAATTCGACTTGCCAATGCTTTGGCAAAAGTTGATTTTCCACTTCCTGGTAAACCAGTAATTGCTGCGACCATATGACCTGATTTTAATGAATGAATTAATCAAATGAACAAAATTATTCGCCTTTTTTGGCCTTGTTTTTCTCGTGGAGCTGTTTAAGTAATTCGATTTCAATTGCTTGTAAGTCATACAGTTGTTTAATTTGTTCTCCCAGTAAAAGATCCATTTTTTGTTGCAGGCTGCGGATGCCCATTTCTGCTTTGAGGTTTATGAGGTAATCATTCTCACTTCTCATTCTGTCTTTCTCTTCCTGACGGTTCTGACTCATCATAATGATGGGTGCCTGCAGCGCAGCAATACACGATAGAACGAGGTTCATTAAAATGAACGGGTAGGGATCAAAAGGTTTGCTGGCCACTGCGGCCGTGTTAATAGTAACCCAAAAGACCATAAAGATTATAAAAGCAATGATAAATTTCCAGCTTCCACCAAACCGTGCTACTTTATCAGATATTTTTTGGACAGGTGTAAGTTCATCCTTTGCCGGGTGAATCAGGTTATTGATAACCAAGTCTTCCTCTTTAATGGTTTCATCAACAATTTTTTGAAGTTTTTCAAGAAATTCACTTTCTGCTGAGGATATATCCACATTCACATTATTTTTCATAAAAATTGTTTTAGGGTATGATTACTTGATAGTTAGCTTCACCCGGTTTGCCAGGTAAGCTGCCACCAAAATAATGCCGATTCCGAAGAGCTGGCTAGCCGATACCTCTTCATGAGCGACGAGCACCCCTAAAAACACAGCGATGATAGGGTTGACATAGGCATAAGTACCAACTACAGCGGGTGGGCGAACTGATAACAGATAGTATGATGCCGTAAAAGCAATCACTGAACCAGCAATAGCGAGGTAACAAATCGCTCCCCAGGTTTTGATTGACACCTGGTCAAAGCTAAAACTACTTAAAGGATCGGTAAAAAGATTAACCACAAGACAGGCAATTGACCCGCCAATTAACTGCCATCCAACATCCGGGAATAACCTTTCAGGCGCTGCCTTTCGCTTATAGTAGAGGGAGCCCAATGCCCAGATGAAGCAAGAGCCTAACACCACCAGCGAAGCAATAAGTGTTAACGGGTTGTAATTGATGCCCTCTGCGAGCTGGTCTTTAAACAGTGCTACTATGCCAATAAGTCCCAATAATATACTGACGATGGTTAATTTGCTGTGGAAATAACTTTTCCAGTTTCTTTGGTCTGCCAGTATATAAAAGATAGGAAGTGTGGAAACCAGCACAGCGGTAAGTCCTGAAGAGATATATTGCTCTGCCCAGAACAAGGTGCCCTGTCCAAGGGTAAGCATCAAACCACCTAATAACAGATTTTGCCAAACCTGTATGTTTAAAGGCTGCGTGTTTCTTATTAAGCACAGCATAAGCAGCACAGTACCACCAATGAGGTACCTAAATGTGGCCATTAAAAATGGGGGCATTTCTGCAATGCCGATCTTGATCGCCAGATAGGTCGTTCCCCAAATAATATATACTGCACCGAATGCGAGGATAACCTTAAGGTCTAATGAATTGATCCAATTTTTCATGCAAGCCAAGTTACTATTTGCTATATATAATCTAAATCGTAACCTGATTGCTGCAGGTTAAGCGTTCCCCAGATTATCTGAATTCCTGCGCTGGAAATTTTGTTGATTATATTTGTAAATTTATTTTTAAATGCGAAACTTAAATTAATAAATTTATAAAGCCACCTTCTGTCTATCAATAATTTAGATGCTTACTCACTGGTTAATTGTCATTTCCTAAAATTACCGATTCAATGAAAATTTTGAAAGTTATTGCCCTTCTGGCTTGTGTTTTTGCTTTGTTACTAATTGCCGCGGGAACCTATGTTAAAATGGCCCTGCCAGATACTGGTCCTCCTCCAGATCTTAAGGTAAAAAGAACTTCTGAGAACCTTGAAAATGGCCGGTACCTTGCCAATCATGTAACTGTGTGCATGGACTGCCATAGTAAACGTGATTGGACAAAGTTCGCAGCGCCAATAGCCGACGTCTATCCCGGTGGTGGCGGAGAGGTGTTTAATAAACAAATGGGCTTTCCGGGAACTTTTTATTCCTCCAACATTACTCCGGCGGCACTAGGCAATTGGACTGATGGTGAAATTTTCCGTGCCGTGACAACTGGCGTTTCTAAGGACGGCCGGGCTTTATTTTCCCTAATGGCTTCACATCGTTTTGGTAGAATGGATCAGGATGATATAAATGATATCATTGTTTACCTAAGGTCGTTAAAAGCGGTGGACAGAAAGATACCCGAATCACAAATAGATTTCCCGGTTAACTTTCTCATAAACACTATGCCCCAGAAGGCAAGTTTTGTAGAAAAACCTAAGCCTACAGATACGCTGCGTTATGGTGCTTACCTGGTTAATGCAGCCGGATGTGTAGATTGCCACAGTAAAATGGATGATATGGGAGGTTTGATTAAAGGGACGGAGTTTGGCGGTGGAATGGTATTCAAAATGCCTGGAGGTGTTTTAACCACCCCAAATATTACAGCGGATGCTACTGGTATAGGTTCCTGGACCAATGATCAATTTATTACCCGTTTTAAAACTTTCGCTTCACCCAATTACACTGCTTCACGTGTTGCAGCGACCGAAATGAATACGCCCATGCCATGGTCCATGTATGGAGGTATGAAAGAAAGCGATCTGGAGGCTATTTTTATTTACCTGAAGCAAGTGCCACACATTAATAACACAGTTATACTCTTTAAGCCAGTAATAAATTAGGTGCCCACTGGAAGACTTTGGGTATCAGCGATTTTTCGTTATTATACTTTGAATTGCAAAGTACTTTTAGTTATCTTTATAGTAGTTAATCAACTATAATCACTGCAACTAAAAAATACTATCATGACATCATCAGACAATTTATCATCACAGCCAACACAACATCCGGGTACTCTGGCCAAACGAATGATACAAGGTGCATCTATTGCATTAATCCTGATCTCTTTATTTCTGCTCAATGCTGAAGAACCAAACCCTGAGTGGGGAAAGCTGTGGCTGGTCAAACCTTTGGTAATCGTGCCGCTGGCAGGTGCTGTAGGTGGCGCTTTCTATTATTTTATGGATGGTCGGCGCTATCGCAGCAACTGGGCAAAAATTGGAGCCAATGTACTAAGCGTCATCGTGTACATTATTGGTCTATGGGTAGGTACGGTTTTAGGCCTAAATGGAACCATGTGGAATTAATGTATATTTGTATAAATATTTTTGTACAAAATTTACGTCCTATGAAAACAATATCCCGCCTTGCTCTCGTTATATGCGTACTTTCTTTAACCGCTTGTAACCTCTTCAAAAAAAATGAGTCACCTAAAGATAATGATGAAACAGTAACATCCACTGGAATTACAGATAGGAAATGGAAGCTCGTTGAGCTTGATGGCAAGCCGGTAGCGGATTCGATTAACGGCAAAGAGCCGTTTATTATATTCCATAAAAAAGATAATCGTTACTCCGCTTCCGGTGGCTGTAATGGATTGGGTGGTGAATTTATCCTGGAGGAATACCAAAGAATAAAATTCAACCAGGGCATGTCAACTATGATGGCTTGTGAGAACATGGACATCGAAAATGGCCTAAAATATGTGTTAGCTAGTGTAGACAATTATAGCCTGCATGGAGATGATTTATCACTTAATAAAGCCAGGATGATGCCATTAGCCCGTTTTAAAGCCGTAAAGTAAGTTTAACCCTAAACGGTTTAATTACCATTCTTATTCCAGTCTATTTTTGTTGATAAGTACATCAGCACAGCCACTGTTGTAAACAGGCCAACGCTTCCAAACAGTAAAGCCATATCCTGCAGTTGAATGATCCCAAAAATGAAACTATAGAATACAGAAAGGGTGCCTCCGAACAGCAGGGCGGCACGCTTATCTCTTAACAAGGCCGCCAAAAAGCCACCTACCAGGGCTACGGTTGATAGAGAGGCGATTAAGTATGCGTTATTAAAGCCAACCTGTTCACTAAAAGCGAGCAATAAAACATAATAAATTACCATAGCGGCACCGATAAGGACATAGTTTAGCAAGTGAACTCTCTTTTTACTAAACATTTCGGTGAACAATAGGGATATAAAAGTTAAAAACACCACTAATATGGAATACTTTGCAGAACGCATGGTTTTCTGGTACTGATCAACGGGTAATTTGAAGTCTACACCAAAATAAGCATCACTAGTTTGCTTATCTGGGATTATGGATGCTTGTGCAGCAGGAGTAGGCGCTACATCGTTCGGTAATTCTTGAATAACTGTGTTTAAATCGGTGTTTTCAGCGATCCACTGCTGTGGATAAGGGCGGTTAAAAAACGGTATTTTCCATGTTGCACTAAAACCGGTGCTAGAAACTTCTCGATCTTCTGGCAGGTAACGTCCTGTGAAACTGGGATTGTTCCATTCGCCTTTCACCTTAACCACTGTAGTTTTACCGAGCTGCAGAAAATTTAACGCATTACTTCCCCTGATTTCCAACTCATAACTAAAGGTCAAAGCTGTATTTTTATCTTTGCTCAAGTTGGGTAAAATGATTAGGTTATGGCTAAACAGCTTCAACGACGTAAAATCTGGTTCTACCTGGAGCCGCTGGTCCGCCAGTTGAATCACAGGGTTGTTTTGTAGTCCTTTCAAATCGGTTACACCGATAACTACTTTCACTTTATCCCATTGTACCTGGTTAGGGTTGATGCCCGATTTCTGTAACTCCATCGCACTGAAGGCCCCCTTTACTTTTACCTGCGCGTTGTAAACGACAGCATCATAAATACCCCTGTGTAGTGTTTCTGGCTTCACGCTGCTGTTAATGTTTAAGGTTTCGGGCAAGATATAAATATTTGATATTACTTCCTCGTAACTTAGTTTACCTGACGTTTCTTTTTGCTGTATCACTGTTTTGTAGGGCAGAACCATCACCGGTCCCTCAACAAGCTGGCTGCCAGACCACTTATCAGCGATCTCTTTGATGACATCTTCCTGCCTGTTCTGACGTTCCTGGATTAGTTCCTGGATTAACACAGAGGGGATGAATAGCAAAAGTGTTAAAAACCCAATGATACCTACCCGAAACAAAATGGATTCATTTATCCAGTTGATGATGCCATTGCAATTGGTTGATTGATTTTCCATGACGATCGATTAAAAGTACTTTGTTTTACAAAGTAAAAAGTTAAAAAAAAGGTTATTTCTTTTGTTGTTTTATTAAATCTTCAAGTGCCTGTAGGTGCTTTTTAAATGCTTCACGGCCTGTTAGTGATGCCGCATACTGGGTATTTGGTTTACGGCCCACAAAACTCTTGTTCACAGTAATATACTGCTCTTTCTCCAAGGCTTTTAAATGGGAGGCAAGGTTACCATCCGTGGCATTCAACAATTCTTTCAGCGAATTAAAATCATAATGCGCATTGGCAACAAGTACGCTCATAATTTGCAGGCGTAATCGGTTTTCAAATGCTTTATCGAATTGTTCTAGTATTACCTTCACTGCTTGTATTTAAAATGCATGATGGAACCATATAAAATATGAAGGATACCAAATCCAAAGGCCCAGAATAGCAAGCCATAACCTGGTAGTGCGGCACAGAACAAACCTAGTCCAATCTCACACATGCCCAGCCATTTAACGTCAGAAAAAGTATAATGACTTCCAGCTACAAGCGACAGGCCGTAAAAAAGCAAACAGGCGGGGGCAATAAGGTGAAAATCGTCATGCGACAATAGAATAATAATAAACAATCCCCCGGTAATTAAGGGTACTGTCATTCGGGCGAACAAACGTCTACTTACAGGGTTCCAGAACGACTGTCCTTCTTTTTTGGCTTGCCTTGCCGATAAGGCGAGGCCGGTACTTACAGAAAGAATTAAAACTATGAAGGCAATAATGGTTAACCGGGGCCAAACTTCAGGTGTATAGGCTTCAAAGTTTGGATTTGTCAAGGCACCAGCGTTTTTGTAAAGTATCCTATAGGCAAAGAAACTCCCAATTAATGCGTAAATACCCGCCATGACTCCAGACAGTCCACTAAGGGAAATGAATTTAGAGGAGCGTTCCATAAGTGACCTTATGGAAGCTAATTCCGAATATACATCTGCTTCTTTCATTTAAAAGTACTTTGTAGTACAAAGTAATGAAATTAGGTTGAATCCTGCAAGAGGTATTTTAACTATTTCAAAGATTTATAACATTGACAGGTTTAGCAATAATTTTGTTCAAATTGATTCAACTCGCAAAATAATTTTAACTTTAAATTGCTGTCAGCCTGATCCTTTCAAACTGACTTAGCTATTATATTTAAGATTATGAAAAAAGTTTACCTCCTGTTGCTGGCACTATGCCTGTTCATCCTTCCTGTTTTTGCCCAGAAATGGTCAAAAGAAAAAGCCAATCAATGGTATACGCAACAGAAATGGCTAGTAGGAGCGAATTATACGCCTGCCTATGCCATTAATCAACTGGAGTTCTGGCAGGAGGAAACATTTAATTTAAAGGCTATTGAAAAAGAATTTGGCTATGCAGAAAATATTGGCATGAACACCATGCGGGTATTTTTACACCATACCTTATGGAAACACGATCGCCAGGGATTCAAAAATAGAATTGATCAGTTTCTGACGGTTGCTGAACACCATGGTATCAAAATTTCTTTTGTGTTTTTTGACGACTGCTGGAACGATGGCTATGCTAATGGCATACAACCAATACCTATTTTAGGGAAGCACAATAGTGGCTGGGTACGCGACCCAGGCACAGCAATACACAAAAATCCCAAGTTGATGGATACGCTTGAAATTTATGTGAAGGATATCATGACCACTTTCAAAACAGATCCGAGAATCCTGATGTGGGATTTGTTTAATGAACCCGGTAACAGTGACCAAGGTAACAAGAGTTTATTGGTTTTAAACAATGTATTTAAATGGGCTAGGGAGGTAAATCCGGCACAGCCAATTACCGCTGGTATATGGGCAAGCAAGCTCAAGGACCTTAACAAGGTAATGATAAGAAATTCGGATGTGATCACCTACCATTCCTATTCTAGGCCAAAAGAGCACCTCGCAAAAATAAAGTCCTTGCGGAAACATAAACGACCATTGATTTGTACGGAATATATGGCGCGTAAACAGGGCAGTACTTTTGCTGCCATATTACCCATGTTAAAAAATGAAAATGTAGGTGCAATTAATTGGGGCTTGGTTGATGGGAAGACCAACACTAAATATGCATGGGATGAACGGATTGCTGATGGTGCTGAGCCTACACTCTGGTTTCATGAGATTTTTAAAAACGACGGAAGCCCTTATAATGAAGAAGAAGTTAAACTGATCAAATCAGTGACAGGCAAAATGTAATAGGGATGTTACCTGTCAATGTTTCTTAACTTAAAACAAATAATCGGGATCAAGGGTTTCGTTTAAACTCCATCCAAACAGCTGAATTGTTATGGCAAAAAAAAATACCCACCAAAATGATGCTGACGGAAATCAGGAAGCTGGTAATCCTCGGCGCGATTTTCTCAAGCAGTCTACCTTAATTACAGCTATCAGCCTTTCACCAGGCGCGTTGCTTAAAGCAGCAGATGCGAAGTTGGACGATAAGTTTGCTGCTTATCTCGAAAAAATACCCTTATCGCTGGAAGTGAACGGTGTGAAGCACAATTTATCCGTTGAGCCCCGGGTAACCCTCCTCGATCTTATTAGGGAACAATTGTCCCTTACAGGAACAAAGAAAGGTTGCGATCATGGCCAATGCGGGGCTTGTACTGTTCACGTTGACGGCCAGCGGGTGTTATCCTGCCTGACCCTTGCGGTTACCCAGCAAAATAATAAGGTAACCACCATTGAAGGTGTTGCAGATGGTGAGAAATTACATCCTTTACAAGAGGCGTTTATCAAACATGATGGTTTTCAATGCGGTTATTGTACACCGGGACAAGTCATGTCGGGCATAGCCTGCATCAAAGAAGGGCATGCTGGTAATGACGATGATATACGTGAATATATGAGTGGAAATATATGTAGGTGTGGTGCTTATCATAATATAGTTAAAGCTATTGCTGAAGTCAATAAGGAGGGGCTGCCAATATGAAAAATTTCCAATATGTGAGGGCCAATACACCCGAAACTGCTATTGCAACCGTTACCAAAGACCGCACTTCCCAATTTCTTGCAGGCGGCACCAACCTGGTTGACCTGATGAAAAAAGGGATTGCGGCGCCCGATAAACTCATCGATGTAACCTCACTTAATTTCAATCAAATTGAGTCCCGCCAAGGTAAACTCCACATTGGCGCTCTTGCGATAAACAGTGTGGTCGCTGATGATAAACTCGTTAAAAATCAACAACCTTTACTTTCTTTAGCGTTATTAAAGGGTGCTTCGCAGCAGATCCGGAACATGGCAACGGTTGGTGGCAACATGCTTCAGCGTACGCGTTGTCCGTATTTCTACAATACCGATCTGCCTTGCAATAAAAGAGATCCGGGTACAGGTTGCGGTGCCTTGAAAGGGTTTAATCGCATGCATGCTATTTTTGGTGCCTCAAACAACTGTATTGCTGTGCATCCGAGTGACATGTGTGTCGCACTGGTAGCGCTCGATACCACGGTACTGGTTAAAGGTCCAAATGGGGAACGCCGTATTCCATTTAGCGAATTTCACCGCCTGCCTGGCGATAATCCGCAGATAGATACTAACTTAAAGCGTGGTGAGTTAATTATGGCACTGGAAATTCCTGCCAACAAGTTTGGCTCACATGTGCATTACCTCAAAATTCGTGATCGTGCATCTTATGCCTTTGCATTGGTGTCGGTTGCTGCGGCTATCCAAGTAGATGGCGGCACCATTTCTGATGTCCGTTTGGCAATGGGAGGGGTGGCACACAAACCATGGCGGCTTACCGAAGCAGAACAGTTCCTTAAAGGCAAACAGGCCACGGAAAGTAATTTCCGCGAGGCGGCCAAGCTGGCCATGCAAAATGCGAAAGGCTATAAGTCGGATCGGAGCCATGGCGTTCTGTGGGC
>NZ_JAZQNU010000027.1:0-23158 GCF_045627485.1 Pedobacter sp.
GTATGCTTTAAATTTACACCCTGAAGGTGTAAGCACGGTAGTAAGTTAGTTTCACTTCATAACAAAAAAGTCCTGGTTTAAACGCCAGGACTTTTTTGTTATGAAATTATTCATGCGTTAAAAACAAGCAACCTGCCAGGTTCTATTCCAGCTTTCTCCTGCTTTCAGTAGATTAACACCTTCTTTTTGTTCCAGTTTTCCATGGTGGCCAACATGATCGGCAATGCCACACCAGGGTTCCAAACACACGAAATCTGCGTCTTTTGCTGCCCAGATACCGAAGTAAGGAAAACCCTCGAATTTGAAATGGAGGCCATGTTTACCCTGCATATCTTGTAAAGTGATCTGGTCGCTCTTCAGTGTTTTAAAAACCAAAGCATCCTCGTAAAACAATTCATGATTTAAGGTTAGGGCGCCATCATTTAGCGGCAAAACCACCGTGGCAGAATCGATCAGGTTGTTGGCAATTTTATGGTATACTAATTCAGTATCTTTATTAAAGACCAGTTCGTAATCACTATATGCTTCGTCTTTGGCTAATGGCACCTTAAAAGCGGGATGTGCACCAATAGAAAATAACAAATCTTTCTTCCCTGGGTTATATACTTCGTAGGTACATGATAATGTTGTTGCTTCCAGTACATAACGCAATCCTAACTGAAATTCAAAAGGATAATTTTTTAAGGTTTCATCTGTGTTTACCAGCGTAAAAAGCACGGTATTGTTATTTACCTGTGTAACCTCAAAATCCATCTCCCTGGCAAAACCATGCCTCGGTAAGGTGTAATCCTTGCCTTCATAATTATAGCTGTTATTATCGAGGGCACCAACAATGGGAAATAGCACCGGGCTGGATTTAGCCCAATATGCAGGATCACTGTTCCACATATAATCTATGCCGGTTTCCTTGTGAATAAGTTGTTTCAGTTCAGCACCCAAACTCACAAAAGATGCTTTTAAGTATTCGTTTTCCAATAAAATCATACTTGATAAATGTAGATATTTCTTTCAATAATGCCTAAATTTATAAGATGAGCATGCAATCAATCAATCCCCTTAACGGAAAAGTCATCAAGACTTATAAAGAAGATTCAGACGAGGTAGTAGCCAAAAAGATTGAAAAGGCACAGGCTGCCTGGATTCCCTGGCGGAACTCTATTTATAAAGAAAGAGCTGTGTTCCTTAGAAAAACCGCTGAAGTGCTTAGAAAAAGAAAACAGCAACTTGCTGAGCTAATGGCGTTGGAAATGGGAAAACCTCTGAAACCTGGTCTTGATGAAATTGAAAAGTGTGCTGCCGTTTGTGAATATTATGCGGAAAATGGCGAAAAGTACCTCAAAGAAGAAGTAATTACTACAGAAGCCAGGCGAAGCTATGTAACCTATAAACCTTTAGGTGTAGTGTTAGCCGTTATGCCATGGAACTTTCCATTCTGGCAGGCATTCCGGTTTTTAGCTCCGGGATTAATGGCCGGTAACATTGGATTGTTGAAACACGCATCCAATGTTACCGGATGTGCCCTGGCCATTGAGAAGGTATTGTTAGACGCAGGCTTCCCGGAGCACGTATTTCAAACCCTTGTTATAGGAAGCAAAGATGTGGAAAAGGTTATTGGAAACCCTATTGTCAAAGCTGTAACCTTAACTGGTAGCACCCAGGCAGGCATGAAAGTGGCACAACACGCCGCTTCACTATTAAAGAAATCTGTATTAGAATTAGGCGGCAGCGACCCCTATTTGGTGTTAGATGATGCGAATGTGGCGTATGCCGCTGAGGTATGCGCTGAAAGCCGCCTGATCAACAATGGACAAAGCTGCATTGCCGCGAAACGTTTTATTCTTGTCGAAACCATCGCTGATGAATTTATTAAAATATTCAAGGAGAAGATGTCAGCAAAAATAACTGGTGATCCTTTCGACAAACACACACAACTGGGGCCTATGTCTAGAAAAGACCTGCGGGATGAACTGCATCAACAGGTAATGGATAATATAGCGGCAGGTGCGAAATGCATCCTGGGTGGTGAAATCCCTGACTTTCCAGGTGATCATGCCTTTTACACCCCAACTATATTGACTGGTATTGAAAAAGGAATGCCCGCATACACAGAAGAAATTTTCGGTCCGGTGGCGCTAATCATAACTGTAAAAAATACCGAAGAAGCAATCAAGGTAGCTAATGACTCTCTTTTTGGATTAGGCGCTGCAGTTTTCACCAGAGATGAAGTGAAAGGCGAGCAAATTGCCAGTCATCAGTTGCAGGCAGGCTCCTGTTTTGTCAACTCACTGGTGAAATCAGATCCTCGACTACCATTTGGTGGAATTAAACAAAGTGGTTATGGCAGGGAACTGGGTATTTTCGGCATCCGTGAATTTGTAAACATTAAGACAGTTTACATCAGGTAATTAAACTGCAACACTACCGAATCACCTAAAATGAGCTGATCGCCATCTTCAAGAAAGTGTCCCACTTGTGCAGAGTTCAGTTTAAACTGCCCTTCTTCGCCCAGGGGTTGCACTTTGGTTTTATTGCCCGGAGGCACACCACCCTCATCAGCGAATAACATAAAACCGCCTCTTTTCTTGTTCCACTCCAAGTGGGCATGAATCCGGCTTACGAAACGGTTTCCCGGGAATTCAGGGTCGTCAGGAAAAACGATATGATTTTTACGCATAGCTCCCCCGCTGGTAGTTACTGTTTTTTCCCTACCCAGGTTTACACGCCCATCTGCGCTCGTAATCATGTATTCATGGGCTTCAGCCCGGCCAGCAATCACTACCAAACGGGCACTATTATGCACAACCGGGGCCTGAGGCAGTTCTACAACCTCACTTTCAATGACCAGCGTCAATGGCAATTCTTTATACCTGATGCCTTCGTCAGGAAGTTTTTCCTGAAGGTGCGTTTCCAGCACCCAGTCTTTCGGTAGGTTGACCGCAAAATTATCTGCAATCCGCTGTATTTCCTTTTTCATCCTGTCTGGTTCTGCCACATATACGGCTGCCTCATAGAGGTGTTTTTCGGTTGTTGAAGGTGCAGCGAAGAGTTTCAACGTATGGATGTGTGCGCCTTCGCCTCCTTCCGACTTTTGCAACTCTTCTTTGAGGAACTGGAGCACATGCTCTCTAACCAGCTTTACATCAACTGGATGAGAATCGGGATTTTTATTGAACAGGTTGAACATAAGCTACTTGATTTGGTTTTTTATTGCTTTTAATATATCCCTTTTCTAACAATATAGGAATCACATGTTGACCGGCAAGTTTCACCGCATCAGATGATCCTTTGGTAGATTCAATGCGAATACAAACTACTGTATTACCAGTTCCATTGGGGTGAGGTGAGAAAAACACATACCAACCGTCATTAATTTTCTCTTGTTTCCATACCCGCTCCGGTGTACCGGTTTTTCCAGCCAGGTTTACGCCAAAGAGTGCTGATCTATTCGCACTTTGCTCAACCATAAAGGTACGAAGCGTATTAGCATATTGTGCTTCTTTAGCAAGTTTTACACCCGGTTTTTTTGTGACTACAGAATCACTTATTTTCAATGCATAACGATTAGGTAACATGACCCCCTGGTTAGCAATACCACTTGCTAAACGGGCTACCGATGCCGGTGTGGCTATCAATTCACCCTGGCCCCAGGCCATGCCCGAAATACCAGTAGCTCTGTGCTTATAGATGTTATTTGGGTTGTACCTACTTTTGAAAGTTGTTTTTCGCCACAAGTCAAACCATTTCCCTTCCTGCGCCTGGTTATGATTTTTTCGGTCGTAGAAGTACCCACCTACACCATTTAAAAACATACCTGTTTTTAAATACAAAGTGGCCATCTCATCCTGCAGGTGCTCTTCATTTGCCAGTTTAATAAAATAAACGTTATTAGATTTTACAATAGCACGTTTTAAGGTGATTAAACCGGTCTCATCAGGCTCTATTCCTTTGGTTCTGATTCTTTCCCACCTGCTTACCATGTATTTTTTATTCTCAGCATCTGGCCCCAATTTATTAAAGGAAGCCAATGCTGTCAACACCTTAGCTGTTGAACCCGGTTGTGTGGCCACCGTAAACCCAGGATCTGCATTATTTACCCATTCAGGCAGTCTGTTTTGCTCCGCTATGGTTAAGTTTAACTGCTCCCAGTTGTTTACCGCAGGCAGTGGATAGGCCGCCGAAGCCAAAACATCGCCGGTAGATGATTCCATTACCACCACTGATACCCGATTATCATGTAACGCAGTATCCGCTGCAATGGACCGTTGAATACGCGTTTGCAGAGAAGCATCCAACGAGAGACGAACATCCCTATTTTTACGTTTCAGTACGGCAATTTCAGCTGTATCTAATCCCGAAATCAATAAAGGAGTTAATTCACTGAAATCATTTTGCTGTACGGTCATTTCTTTTACACCACGTGGGAGGAAACGGTCTTCCCTGAAACGCGATGCTGTTACGTTATAATTGATGACTGGCATTTTAAACCCCCTAAGATCTGCTGCATGCAGATATTCGGCGAAATAACCATTTAAGCCACCGGTAAAAATCCCGGTATTGGCATCACCTGTCCAGAAAAATGTCTCGGCTTCGAAAGGGTAAAAACGTTTAGGTCGTTTGTGCATAGCAGAGTCGAGGTCATAATTACCCACGCCAGCCTGCGTTAATAACTTCTTTTGTTTTACTACCATTTCCGGATCACTGGTTGCGAGTATCCTTCCATTCCTATCGTAAAGATTTCCCGATTCGAGCTTACGCATTAAAATACCGATACGCGGGTTATAACTAAACATTCTCAAACCACTGCGATCTGCCACCAGCGATGGCTTGGCAATCCACGACGCTTTGTTTATTGCATAACTACCAATATTTCCAACAAGTAATATAACACCTATACTTGCCACCGCAAGGGCCGGAACCAGGTTTGAATCCTGTTGTTTATGCAAGTATTCCAGCTGTACAGCACTTCCCTTGAGCTTAGATACAGATAATAAAAAACCAGCTGCAACTAAATTGATCACCAACGATGAGCCTCCGTAACTCTCAAAGGGAAGCGACACGCCCGAAAGAGGCAAGGCACCCGTTGAGCCCCCTGCAATCAGTACAAACTGAATAAAGGTGCTGATACCAATACCGGCACAGATATAAAACAAAAAAGGATTTCCCGTTTGCCGCCCAATTAAAATAGAACGGTGCAGGTAAAGTAAAAACAATACAAAAATGCATACCATACCTGCCCAGCCAAACTCTTCGCCCATTGCAGGCAATATCATATCCGTATGGGCTTCAGGGATGGTCTTGGCAAACCCTTGCCCAGTGCCCTGACCAGCAAATCCACCACTAGAAATTGCCCAAAGACCATTGGCTACCTGGTCGCCACCATATACCTCGTTATTCCAGGCATCCTGCCAAATGGCCTTCCTGTCTGCTAAACGTTCTACCGGGCCGGGAACCAATTGAGGGAGTAACGGCAACTTGTCAATGGTTAAAAACGCGGTGATTACGATTAAAGCCATTAATGCGGACTCGCTGGCTTGTTTCCTTTTAAAAAACTGAACTAATAACAAGGTACCAAAGGTGATTCCTGCAGCCAGCCAAATGTTACTGAACAGGAAAGTAGCCAGCACATATAAGCCAACAAAAGCGGCCATAAACATAAAATCGCCCCTTGAGAATGAAAACAGGATGATAAATGTAAAGCAGATTACGATGGCCGGGCCCAAATCACCCAGCGCTAAAAACAGTAATAAGGTTACTATAATTGAAATCAAGGCAAAGTAAAAGAAGGACCACCGCTTTTGCCAGCTTGAATATTCAGAAATAAATCGTTCGTTTCGGGCAAAAAATCCCGCGAGAAAGAGAATAATAAGGTATTTTACCAACTCACTCGGTTGTACACCAAACAGGTTAACTTTCACACCACTGCCTTCTGGTCCTGAGCCCAGTATAATGGTAGCCAGGAGTAGCAGCATCGCAAACACAATCCAGGGCCAGCCATTTGCAGCCGAACGTACGTGCTTAAAAATAAACATGCGGTAAACAGCCGAATCTGGGTTAAAACGTCTGAAGTTTATAAACAGCAAGACACTGATTAATAAGGCACCTATTCCAAGGTATTTCACAGTATCGATAGCCAAAAAACGGTCTCGTAAAGGATCCTGCAGACTCAATAGGGTGAGCAGTGACAAACCGGTTAACACCATCACCACCGGAAGAATGAACTGATCCGCATCAGGCATTTTCCAGGTCATTAACAAGTGAAGCACCAGGAAGATGAGGATGTATGAACCTGCAATCATCCAGTAAGCTTTAGTAAATTCTGCCGGACTTCGCACAATAAAAGCGCCATCAGATTTTAACGTACTGAAATCACGCGATGAAACCAACCGTATCTGGTGCGGCTGCTGGTTAAAGTTAAAATTACGGTCTTCGTCAAGCATTACAACGCCTTGCGTGGTTCCAAATTCAAAACCAGGACGTAATGGCAAGACCATATACGATCTCCCGGAAATCAGGTGGTTAAAACTAAACGAGCCGTCGGCAGCAGTTCTAGCAAAGGCCGTCAATGGTAAAATATCCAGGCTATCCTGGGGAATAACCTGTTGTAACTTTACCAGTACACCTGCAACACCGGCCCCCATTTGCGTTACCTCACCTGAAATATTAAACTGACCTTTTTTTAAATCAACAACTGAAGGATATTCCTTTGGATGTTTTAGCTCGCTATCGTAAGATATTCCTGTTGTTTCACCAAACCCCAACAGTGCACGGGAAAGCAATACCCGTTTCTTGAAAGACTCTCCCCCTTGCAGGTAAGCTTCTTCAGCAGGCACATAATATTTACGCTTGTTTAGTTCGCCAATATTTGTAAAAGTTTCCCCAACGTCCAGACGACTGGCCAATACGCGGCCGATAAAATTAATATCACGTTTATCCAGGTCATAATTACCGCGTTCCAATACGCCCATCACCTCTTTTACAGTTTCAGGCGCATTTAGATTAACGATATTTCCCGCCGCTATTTTAGTGTCAGTATCCGCCATGCGGTATTCCAATACACCAAATAATTTTAGAAAAAACAAGATCATAATCACCGACAGGACACCCATAAATAGGCGTTCGTTACGCCGTCTTCCATTTCGGGAATAATTACTCAATTGTTCTTTAATCATTTGTTTGTGTTTTCTTTGAAATTGTATCTGTACGCGAAATGCTATCTTTTAATGGCGTTTTTATAGTATCCTGTGGTGTGGCTGGCAAAGGTTCCCAGGGATTCTCTAAAACGGGTGCAAGTTGGCGCTCGGTGTTCTGAAGGTATAGAACCTGTTGGACTAGCAGTCCGATGATCCCTAATAACACCACAATGAGGCCAATCAGGAAATAGATCCACCCTTTATTAAGCTTTGGCGGCTTTTTATCGGATGCCGACCGCAGTGGCGGGATATCCATTTGCTCAATATTTTCCTTCTTGGAAATGGGCTTAGACGCTTCATGAGTAACTGGTTTATTGTTGTTTTTAATCAACACCACCGTGATATTATCATGCCCCCCAGCTTCATTTGCGGCATCAATTAACAAGCTTGCGGCAAAAGGCAAACCAGGATGCTGGGTTAATATTGAGGTGATCTGATCTTTATCAATTCTGTCTGTCAGTCCATCGCTGCAGAGCAATAACAAATCGCCAGGTAAAAACGGACTTTCACCGGTTTCTATGAAGTCCTCCTTCATCGATGCCGTATTGTTAAATCCGAGCGCCTGGTTAATTTCATTCCTTTTTGGATGGCTCATCGCCGCCGATTCACTCAAGCGGCCAGAATCTTCCAGAAACCCAACAAAAGAATGATCCGTTGTTATTTTAACTAAAGCATGATCCCTTAATAAATAAAGGCGAGTATCGCCAACATGAGCATAATACAATTTGTTATTATCTACATCTGCCAGCACCAGTGTTAACACACAGGCCATTTGTTCCAATGCAGGATCAAGTCGTTTGCGGTTAAAAATCTCTTCATTTGCCAACTTCAGGGTTCCAACCATCCGTGGAATGATATCTTCGGCGGTTACGCTAAAAAGGTTTTTTTTAATGCAGTTTTTAGCTATTTCAGCAGCCACTTCGCCGCCTTCATAACCACCTACCCCATCAATTACACAACCTAAAATAAATCCACTATGCAACAATTCTTCTGCAATAAAAGCATCTTCGTTGTTATCTCTGACTCTACCAACATCTGTTTGGCCAAATATATTATTGTCCATTACCGTGCTTTTTTATATCGTTGAAATGCATCGCCACTAAAGCAATACAAAGAACCAATAATGCCCATGTTAATAACTGCGACATCCTGTTATCCTTTAAATACGTTTATACCAACTATTCCGTTGAGCATAATTTTTGAGTTAATTGGCAATTCCATCCAGTCTGGTGAGTTGATATTGCTACGTTTCACTTCATTTTCATTGATGATAGTTTTTTCACCAAAAGATGCCAGATACAATTTACCATCTGCAGCATTAAAACGGATACGCAGATGCGGCGTATCAACCCAATCTGACGGGACCTTGAAAACATGTGGTTCTTCTCGTGTTTCTTCGGCACCAGACACCACGATATCCTCATCTTTCATCAGGTACTCAAATTTTTTACCTGCATACTTCTGATCCGGCATAATGGTATCTAGCCGGGCGTATACTTTTGAAGTTTTTTTCTTTTCGGCGATAGGATCTGTTTCATCAAGTTCAGGTGCATAAGGTAATTCATAATAGCCTTCACTGTAATAGGTAAAGCCCTTTAAAATATCTTCATTGACATCAAAAGTCTGCACCACCCCGGTTTGCCTTGGAATAAAAGTTACCCGCAGGTTATCATCCTTCTGTGAACTTCCTGGAAGCAGCTTACCAATGAATCCAATATCACCTCTTTCGTAATCAGGATGCGATACCAGACGGAATACCCATTTTGAGCTTGAGGGTTGTACCTTTTTGCCTTCCTTCGTGTGTGCGCGAAGCACCTGGTAGAACTGTTTAACAGATTCATCTACGATGATGCCGAATAACCCTTGCTTTTGGGTAAGAAATTCTTTGTAATCATCTGCGTTAAAACAAATCATGTATTCATGGTAAAAGACCACGCGCTCAGCAAAAGAAAGATCACGTACCGACTCCTTAAATTTTTCTAAAATGTACTTATAAATGCTATCAGGGGTTAAGGCCCTTGCGGCTTTGGAGGCTTTAGATTTTTCACCCGGTAAAAACAGGTCCTGAAGGCCAATTCGTTGCCAGAAAGTATTTTTTGATTCCATCTGTGTGTTCCTTAAAAATAAACGGTTGTATCTAAATCTAATTTTGTACTGTCGCTGACAGGTCTTTTTACAGGTTTAATTTCTACAGGAGAAATGTTTGACGTGTCGAGCAAGGTATCTAATTCGGGATCTTCGGAAGTCAAAATTGCCTTCTTATCTTCTTGTTGCGGTTGCACAAGGGTATCTACCGGACGTTGCACGGTTTGATCCCGCTCTGGAACATCTTCGGGCTCGCCAATACCGAATAAAAGTACAGCCAAAGTTCCTGCCATCACTATCATCAAAGTGATCATGGAATAGAACAGCGGTCTGGCTACATTTATCCGGTCGGGATCTGAAATCTCGTTGCTTGTTCCTCCCTGCTCTGGGCTATCTGGTAAAACTACTGCAGCATTAGAAGCTCCAGAGTCAGTTAATGATGACACACTGTTATGTATGATGTATTCCTGTAAAGCAACGCCGTTTTCAAAACGCTTGTTAGGATCTTTCTGTAAACATTTTTCTATTACGTCACGGAGCCATTGCGGAACCTGCATTTCATGGAATTTCTTTTCTTCCGACCAGCTTTCTGGCATATGCTGCTGACGAAGGGTGAGCAGGCCAGGTACAGGCTGTTCCAGATGTGCTAGCATAAGTTCATTCCGGGCCTTTTGCCCTTGCTCCCGAAGCGGGAATGGCACCTGCCCGGCAAGTAATTCATATAAAATAATGCCGTAACTATAAATGTCTGTCTGAAATAACAATTGACCTTCGTTTTGTTCCGGTGCCATAAATTCTACCGCACCAGCATGCTGGATGCTGGTTCTTCGTTGGTCATCAGACATGGCAGACAAGCCGAAATCAAGCAATACATAATTGCCCGAATGGATGTTGAATTTTACATTATTACTTTTAATATCTCCGTGTTTAACCGAAAGTTTATGACAGTGCGCTAAAGCGTTTGCCAACTGGTCGGCTACTTTAATGACCTCTTTGATGGGGAAAACCGGGTCGTGTGGGGGTTTAAGTAAATCTTCAAGATCTGGGCCGTCTATAAACTCCATTTCTATAAATGGAAAAGATCCGCTCTCCGTAATACCGGAATTCAAAATCTTAACCACATTAGGGTTAGGCTGTTCGTTAACTTTCTTGAGCTTTTCTACTTCATTTTGAAAGTTACGGAAATTCTTATCTGCTACACTTTCCGTGTGAATGGGTGTAGGCAAAAGTTTTACCGCAGTAATAATGGGACCAATACGTCTTCCTTTATACACTGAACCCTGACCGCCGGTGCGCAGGGCACCCATGTTCTCCAGACCTTCAGTAATCGTAAATACTTTACTCATTGCTATTGTTACTACAATTTTAGTTCCATTTATAATACGCCTGCTCGTGGGTTCATGTTATCCTGATCAGGTAAGTCCACTGTTTTTTTTATCATTATGTGACAAAGCAGTATCAATATGCCAAACATGACTGATACATCGGCGAGATTAAAAACTCCTGTTTGAAACAGGCCAAAATCAAGATGCAGAAAATCAGTAACCGAACCATATATTATCCGGTCATATATATTTCCGGCGCCACCACCAATCACAAGACAAAGCCCTAAAGTATAAGCATTTGTCAAATTCTTATTACCAAATAAATAAAATATTCCTGAAGCGAGAACTAATAACGGAAGCATGACAAGAAACAGAAACTTCAACCATTCTGGCATACTCTCTCCGAAGCTTAAAAATGCACCAGTATTTTCCACTTTCGCCAGTGTTAAACGGTCGTTAAGCAATTTAATTTGCTCATCATAACGAAGCGATTCCCTGGCGATGTTTTTACTCAGTTGGTCACAAGCTAGGCTACTGCATAATATAAGGGAAATGATAATGTTTCTTAAAAACACTTTATTTTTCATTCATGTAGCAGGAATAGGATACTATTTTAAATACAATAATGTATGCCATTTTAAACAACGCTGTACTATAATAAAATAATATTAAGATACGAAAATATATAGTTTACGTTTAAATCCATCGCCATTAAATTGGCATTCTATTTGGGTTACAGTTGTAAACAAAAAACTTTATGAAAACACTACCTTACTTAAAACAAATCACTTACGCCGCGATTATCGTGACTTTCCCTTTTATCTTTTCTGCATCACGTGATACGGCGCTCCCTGAGCCTGTTGTTCAACCAGTCAGAAAAACGAATATCCTGGAGACACCAAATCCTGAACAAACAATAAAGACAATTAGAACTACCGTAGACAGCGTAAAAAACAGCAGTCGGATGATGATCTATCAAGCACTAAACTAAGGTTTACCAACCTTGCCAATAACTCTTCGCTCTACACCTTCATTAGTAATTTTAACAGGAAGAATCTTCCCATCCTCATCAAAATACATTCGCTCAATACTCGTTTCCCTGTGATAACCTACGGTTGTAGTTAGTGGTCTTCGGTGATAAACAATATACCATTCATCTGTACCAGGCAAATTAAATACGGAGTGGTGTCCTGCACCTTTTGCGATTGTAGGATCCTGTTCTAACACTTTTCCGATTCTTTTAAATGGACCGAGCGGTGAGTCGCCAATAGAATAGGCTACACTGTAATTCGGCCCCATCCAGCCACCTTCAGACCACATCAGGTAATACTTATCATTGCGAATAAACATGAATGGCCCTTCCACATAATGTTCCGGTGTAATAGATTTGAATGTCTCTCCGTCATCGAAAGGAATAAAATCTGAAAAGTCATCATTTAACTTCGCAATATTGCAGTGTTTCCATCCTCCGTAAATCAAGTAATACTGCCCGTCTTTGTCTTTGAACACAAACTGATCTATTGGCTGTGCTTTGTTATGAAATTTGCTGATCAGCGGTTTGCCCAGGTGATCCTTAAAAGGCCCCTGAGGTTTATCAGACACGGCCACCCCTATACCACCAAGTTGCTGATCATTCTGAATGTCGTTGGCACCAAAAAACAAGTAGTACTTATTGTCTTTACGTGTTATAGATGGCGCCCAAATGGAATAAGCAGCCCATTTAATGTTTTCAACATCTAATACTCTAGGATGCTTTTTCCATTTAATTAGATCTTTAGAAGAAAAAGCATCTAAAAACGTTTGTCTGAGGTATTGCGGATTAATCGTGTTTTTCTGCAATTCCTTTTGTTCAGGCGTTAACTTACTTAACCTCGCGGGCTTACCGTAGTTTTCAGAAAAAGTGGGATAAATCCAAAAAGTGTCGTCAAAAATAATAGCTTCAGGATCAGCATACCAACCTGGAAACAAGGGGTTCCCGGAAAATACTGGTTTTTTAGCCTGCGAAAATGCAGGCAGATCAATTACGAGCAGCATCAAAAGAAGCAAAGAAAATGGATTACGTTTCATCATTAGGATAAATTTAGAAACATGAATATAGATAAAACTATATTAATCGCCAGCCATCTCTTCAATCACCGTTTCAATTTTTTTTATCGGCACCTTGAAATAAGTGGTATTATCTTTAAGTGTCACATAAGTAAATGCGATACTGTAAAAGATAAACGTACTGATATTAAAGCCCAGGTTTTCTGTAAATGGCGCATCGAAAGCATATTTGTTAACCGCCAAGGCAATTACCGCGCAGCTTAGGGGAACCATGAGCCAGTCGAAGGCTTTTTTCACTAGATAAAAACGCTTCAAAGACCTCAATTTTATTTGCAACCCCTGTTGCAGGTCTACCCCCTGCTGGGGCCCACACTCCACAGCAAAAAAAAGTTTAAATTGCTTCATAAATACAGCAGTAAATGGAATGTAAATAGCCGCAGCTGCAATACACACCACAAATAAATTCCTATCGCCCCAGTAGGTGATCATGAGGTAACTTAAATATGAAAAAACCATCAATGACCAGATAAAGGTTTTCACCGCATACCTGAAAACTAATCTATGTTCTTTTTTCATGCTGCCCTTAATCCATTCTTTTAAGTTGCCGCTTTCTAATGGTAAAGAAGGAGCTCCAAGGTCTCTGCCTTTTTTCCAGTCTCCTCTTAGTTCATCTAGTGTTTCCATATTTAATCTGTTTTTTTTGGTTAAAATATTTTTCAATTTTCTTTTTAATACGCACCAACCTTACGCTCACATTTTTGCTTGTCATGCCGCTTATGGAGGCAATTTCTTCGTATGTATGTTCATCCAGGTATAGAAGAATGATTGCTTTTTCTACGTCGGTTAACGTATTAATTGCCCTGTACAATTCTTCGACCTGCTCCTCGTCGTCGGTGTTGCTGGCCCCAATTCGCTCAACCTGTTCGGTAATCCTTTGTTCCACCGGTTGCCTGTTGGCTTTCCTGAAATAGGTAATGGCTGTATTTAAAGCAATCCGATACATCCAGGTTGAAAATTTAGAAAGCCCTTTAAAATTTGGATAGGATTTCCATAATTGGTACACAATTTCCTGATAAACATCCTTACGCAGTTCTTCCTCAGAAAAATAGCTCTTACAAATACGGTGTATAATACCGGCGTTGGACTGAAGCTGCGATAAGAATTGTTCCTCTGTTGTTTCCATTTTCAACTCAATTTATCCTATTAGTAGCTAAATATCTATAAATACTACACCAGGTTGTAATTATATTTGTGTTTCCAAAAAACGAGGCTCTGCAAATTCACCAGCATATTATCAGATGGTCATGATGCCCAGGTTCAAAACTAAAAGCAGCTTTAAATTGTAGTAGACACAGAAAATATTCATAGCGACATGGAAAAAATGATTCAAGCCCTCTTCAATACTGAAGTTGACGCATTTACAGGTTTACAAGGACTGCAACAGCTCGATCAGTTAAAAGACATTTCTCTTGGAGAAACTTATGTATTAACTAAAGATGATGAGGGTAAAACGGCGATCCGCTCAGCGAAAAATAAAGCCGAAGGCAAAGGAATGATGGGTGGTGGCCTGATTGGTGGTTTAATTGGCATGCTTGCCGGACCATTAGGATTTATTGTAGGCGTTGCAGGTGGTATGGTGGCCGGGTCGGCTACGGATACACTGCGTGCTGAGGATGTATCGGACTACCTGGACGCAGTATCTGCAAATATCCCCACCGGAAAATCAGTGTAAATTGCACATGTTTGGGAAGACTGGGAGACGCCCGTAAACACTGTACTGCTCCCTATTGCTATCGATTTGCAAAGGTTTGATGTGCATGAAGAATTGTTCCTGCCTGTACAATCAGAGCTTAGCAAAACCAATGAAGCGATTGCCGCGGCAGAAAAAAAATACATTGAAGCCCAAGGTGCCGAAAAAGAGGACTGGAACGCCACCCTTGCCAACTTAAGAACCAAAAGGGAAAAACTACAGCGACAGTTAGATGCAAATACCGAACAGCAGGAAAAACAGTATCAGACATGGATCGATGAAACGCAACCACGAGCAACAGATGCTACAACGGAATCTACAGAACGTTTGCAAAAAAGAATGGAAGAACAACAAAAAAGATTAGCACAAATAAAACGCAACAGGTAAATTACCAAAAACAACCCGTTACCCTATATGATGACGATAAATCAGATCTTCGGCTATACACCAGCCGAACAATATAAAAAAACTGTTGCCTATTTTTCCATGGAATTTGCAATTGACCAATCACTTAAAACATACAGTGGAGGACTTGGATTTCTTGCTGGCTCTCATTTGCGGAGTGTGTATGAATTAAAACACCCTACCATTGGCATTGGTATGTTGTGGAAATACGGCTATTACGACCAACTCCGAGATAGAGACGCCACCATGAAACCTTTCCATGTGGAAAAAAACTACTCTTTTCTAAAAGATCCAGGTATCGTATTCACTATAACTATCCATGACGCACCGGTTAAAGTAAAAGCATACTTATTGTCGCCGGAAACTTTTGGCTCTGCCCCATTATTTTTACTGAGTACCGATGTAGAAGGCAATGATGAGCAAAGCCGTTCCATCACTCACCGTTTATACGACTCAAATGAAGCTACTCGCATTGCACAATCAATGGTATTGGGTATCGGTGGTGCTAAACTACTCGATGAATTGAATTTGAATATCGATGTATACCATATGAATGAAGGTCACTCACTTCCACTGAATTTTTATCTGTATGCCAAATACAAAAGCCTGGAAGAGATAAAAAAAAGAGTAGTATTTACTACCCATACACCGGAAGCAGCAGGAAATGAAGAACACAGCTACAGCCTCCTGAAAAAGATGTCCTTTTTTTACCACTTACAAGATCACGAGGTTAAACACATTCTTCAACTCGAGGGTGAAATGTTAAACTACACCCTGGCCTCGCTACTCTTTGCCCGTAAAGCCAATGGTGTTTCTAAATTACATGGGCAGGTGGCGCGCGAAATGTGGAGTGCACACCCGAATGTTTGTGAAATCATCTCTATTACCAATGCGCAAAATAAAACCTATTGGAAAGATGAACAGTTAGATCTGGCGATTACCACGGACAATGATGCTGCTCTTGCCATCCGCAAAAAGGAAATGAAAAGCCAGCTCTTCAAAATCGTAGCAGACCAGTGTGGGAAACTTTTTGACCCGAATGTATTAACTATGGTATGGGCGCGTCGTTTTGCCGGATATAAACGTGCTGATTTGCTGATGAGAGACTGGGAGAGATTTTTGGCTTTGATTAACAACACCAATTATCCCGTGCAGATGATTTGGGCGGGTAAACCCTATCCGGAAGACCAGGGTGCGATCAACACGTTCAACCACCTGGTTAACAGCACCAAACACCTTAAAAATTGTGCGGTATTAACAGGGTATGAATTACAGCTATCAGCTATGTTGAAAAAAGGCGCTGATGTATGGCTGAATAATCCACGAATGTATCGCGAGGCTTCAGGTACTAGCGGAATGACAGCAGCCATGAATGGAAGCCTGAATCTCTCTTTACCCGATGGTTGGGTACCTGAATTTGCTATCGATCAGCACAACGCTTTCGTGGTCACACCTGCTGCTGACAATCTGGCTATCGATGAACAAGACAGTTTGGAAGCAGCCGGACTTTTGGATAAACTGGAAAAAGTGATTGTTCCAATGTACTATACTGACCAAGAAAAATGGCTAACCATGGTAAAAAATGCAGCTATAGAAATTGTACCAACATTCGATTCAGGTAGAATGGTCAAAGAATATGAACAGAGATTATATTAATTTATAGGGACAAAACGCCAGCAATGTTTAACTTTGGCGCAGGTTTTGAACCGAAATACTAATTCGTCAATAACATACACACTCATTCTCTAGATGGAGAGCAAAGAAACTTCACCCCCATTAAATGAAGAAGTTAAAGCTCCTGGGCGCATAACTCAGGTATTTTTAACCCTCAACGATGTCTACCAATTTATTGCCCGCTTTTTCAAAGAAGGCTTCCTACCCCCGTATGAGCTGAAGGAATTGTGGCGTCAATGTTATGATATAGGCTACCGTTCGGCGCTACTAATATCAACCACCGGTTTTATTACCGGCATTGTATTCGCTAAACAGAGTCGGCCTTCGCTGGCTGAGTTTGGTGCTACATCCTGGTTACCATCCTTGGTTGGTATCGCCTTGTTACGGACACTTGCGCCCCTATTAACTGGTTTGATTGCCGCAGGTAAGGTTGGTTCAAGTATCGGTGCTGAATTAGCTTCTATGCGCGTGACCGAGCAAATCGATGCGATGGAAGTGTCGGCCACCAATCCCTTTAAATTTTTAGTAGCCACCCGGGTGATGGCAGCCACCATTACCATTCCTATTTTAACCTTCTATACGGCCATGATTGGTATGCTGGGCGGTTTGGTTAATATCGCCATGTTCGAAGATACCAGTGCAAAGGCCTATTTTGAGGCTTCCCTGGAATCTATTACTTTCCTCGACATCACTGCCTCCACCGTCAAAGCCATCTTGTTTGGTTTTACCATTGGAGTTGTGGGCTGTTATAAAGGATATAACTCGGATAAAGGTACCGAAGGTGTAGGTAAAGCCGCCAACTCCGCAGTTGTTACCGCGATGTTCCTCATCTTTATTGAAGAGGTGATTTCTGTTCAGTTTTTTAGCTTATTTAGATCTTAATCAATGGAAGGTAAAAAACTAACTGACACTAATCAGGAAAAAGTAATTGAAATTAGGGGTTTAAATAAGTCCTTTGGCAATTACCATGTACTTAAGGATGTGAGTCTTGATTTATATAAAGGTGAAAACCTGGTGGTGCTTGGTAAATCGGGAACCGGAAAATCGGTACTCATTAAAATTATCATCGGGCTTCTTACACCAGATCGCGGCATGGTAAAGGTTTTAGATCATGTGGTGGATGAAATCACTTATAAGCAATTGCTTGAACTACGTCTTGAAGTTGGTTTCTCTTTTCAAAATAGTGCCTTATACGATAGTATGACAGTAAGGCAAAACCTGGAATTTCCGTTGGTGAGGAATCGCCGGCAATTAACGCAAGGTGAAGTGGATCGTGCCGTGGAAAGCACTTTAGATGCAGTGGGATTATTACAAGCAATCAATCAAATGCCATCTGAATTATCCGGCGGACAAAGAAAAAGGATCGGTATTGCCAGAACTCTTATCCTACAACCAAAGATCATGTTGTATGATGAGCCTACAGCAGGTTTGGACCCCATTACATGTATGGAAATAAACAACCTGATCAATGAAGTACAGGAACGTTATCACACCAGTTCGATCGTAATTACACATGATTTAACCTGTGCAAAAATGGTAGGAAACCGGGTAGCCATGCTATTAGATGGCAGATTTGAGCGTCAGGGAAGTTTCGAGCAAGTTTTTAACACAAATGATGAAAGGGTGCAACCTTTCTATGATTACAATTTTATTAAATAATTTTTATGCAAGTAACAGATAAAAGGCGACAAATAACTGTCGGCATCTTTATATTTATTGGTTTGGCTATTTTTGTTCTTGGGGTATTTACCCTGGGTGGCCAAAAGAAAGCATTTACCCGAAGTATTAAACTGAGCGTATTGTTTGACGATATCCAGGGCCTAAAGGCCGGTAATAATGTGTGGTTTTCCGGTGTTAAAATTGGTACAATCAAAAAAATACAGTTCTATGGTACGTCACAGGTACAGGTAATCCTCAGTATTGACGAGGAAGCTCATAAGTATATCCACAAAGATGCCACAGCCAGTATTAGCTCTGATGGTTTAATTGGTAACAAGATTATTGTGCTTACTGGCGGTAGCGAGAAATTTCCTTTTATTGAAGATGGCGACCAGCTCAGGGTGAGCACCACTTTGTCTACAGATGAGATTATGAAAACCTTCCAGGTTAACAATAAAAACCTGGTAGATATCACTAACGACTTTAAAACCTTGTCTAGAAACCTTGTAGAAGGCAAAGGTGCTGCTGGCGCTTTATTAGCCGACGAGCAGATTGCAAATAACTTTAAAGCCATTGTAGCTAACTTGCAAACCACTACGAAGTCGTCTAATAAAATAGCGGCAGAGCTTGATCAGTTTGCCAGAAAATTAAACACCAAAGGAGGTCTTGCTGATCAGCTAATGACTGACACTGCTGTATTTGCTCAATTACAAAGATCTGTGGCAGAACTTGAAAACACAACCAAGTCGGCTGCAGTAATGACGGAAAATCTGAACAAGGCTTCTGCTAAATTTAACCAGACTGACAATGCCGTTGGTTTACTGATTAATGATCCAGCCACTGCACAACAGGTTAAATCAATTATGACCAACCTCGAAACCAGCAGTCAGAAACTAGATGAAGACTTAAAAGCTTTACAAAGCAATTTCCTATTCAGGGGTTACTTTAAAAAGAAAGCTAAAGAAGAGGCAAAAGCAACACAAGAATTACAAAAAGACACTAATTAAGCCTTTGTAGCAAGAGAAAATACGTTGCTGGCTACACGGATTCCCCTATGGTTGAGTGATACCAAAAGGGGGCGTAAGCTATTGTCAGGTAACAAACCTCATCATACGCTAATAAAATCAGGAGTTTTTATATAAAAAAAGGGTACCATATTGGTACCCTTTTTTTATAACGATCAGAGAACTATCATTTTGCTCCTCTGATGTCTAATTCATCAATTATATTTTTAGCACCTCCCAATACCTCAATGCACCAAAGTACATAACGGATATCAACACTGATGGTTCTTTTAAATTGCTTGTCAAAAGCGATATCACCGCTCATTGCTTCCCAATTACCATCAAAAGCTAAACCTATGAGTTCACCGTTTGCGTTTAATACTGGAGATCCAGAGTTACCACCGGTGATGTCATTGTTAGAGATGAAGTTTACAGTTAAAGTTCCATCATTGCCATAGCGGCCGAAATTCTTTTTCTTCACTTCCTCAATAAAGTTAGCCGGTAAATCAAATTCGCTGTCGCCAGGAACATATTTCTGCATCACACCTTCAATAGTGGTGGTAGGCTGGTAGATTATTCCATTTTTAGGAGAGTAATCCTGCACCTGTCCATAAGATATGCGCATGGTAGAATTGGCATCAGGATACATTAGTTTCCCTTTATTTTTCTCAAGAATTCCTTTTAGATAAAGATGATCCAGTTCTGCTTTTTTCGTTTCAAAGTCTGATACGATCGTACCAAAATTATTAGTGATATAATCTGCAGGAACTAAATTAATGGCCCATTGGAAGCCAGGATCCTTTTTAATATCTTCCTGTGAAGGATTGCTGGCAATAAAAGCCTTCAACTTTTCTGGCTTGATGAAATGACTATTTTCCCACAAGTAATCGGCATATTTTTGAAAAGTTGTTTCCGGGTTGCCTGTCCAGTATTTCTCAGCTATTTCTGCATAAAACTTTGGATGAGATTTTACGGGTACATCGTTATAAAAAGAAGCCAGAATCTTCGCAAAAATCTTTTTATCTGCACGCTCAGTATAAGTAGAAGTATACTTCGCTAATGAAGATGCCATTTTTTCCTGTACCTGTTTATTATAGGCTTCATCGCCCCTACTGATGCTTAACTTTAACAGTGTGTTACCTGTAGTAATTGCCTGCGGAACCCATGCAGAAGCAAGGAAACCTTCGTTAATATAAGTTCTTTGAACAGCTATAGGTGATATGGTTTTGTAAATCTCCTCATATTGCGCCATCAAACCGGCAAATTCGGTTTTCTCAGCTGCCCAATCTGTAAATGCTTTTTCTTCCTGTCTTTTTGCATCAGAAACTTTAAGCCTTTTCAATTGTTCGGTTTGCCCGATATAGTATTTCCAGTAGTTAGCAATACTTGCATATTGCGAAGACAGTTTTAATCGGGTATCAACCGACTGATCCATATCCTCTTTCCAGGATGTTAGACGGATGTTACGCAGCTTCACGATTGTTGGATTAACTTTTTCTGTAGCTAAATCAACACCATAAGAAGTTAAATATCGATCAGTACGACCCGGATAACCATAAACCATAGAAAAATCACCATTTTTTATCCCTTTAATGGATACAGGAAGGAATTTTTTAGGTTTATAAGGTGTATTACTCACATCGTATTTAGCAGGTAGATTGCCTTTTCCAGCATAAACGCGGAATACAGAGAAATCACCAGTTTGACGTGGCCATTCCCAGTTGTCGGTATCACCACCGAATTTACCAATACTTTGTGGCGGGGCACCAACCAGGCGAATATCATCAAAACGCTCATATACAAACAGAATAAACTGGTTGGATTTGTAAAAATCTTTGACATTTGCTTCCAAATTAGGATTTGTCATAGCAGCTTTACTGATAGATGCAAAGATTTCTTTCATTTTAGCGTCTTTTGCCTCTCCCATAAGGCCTTTGGTTGCATTTAAAACCTGAGGCGTAACATCTTCCATTTTTAATAGAAAACGCACGAACAACCCGTCAATCGGTTTTTCTTCGCCATAGTTTTTGGCATAGAAACCATTATCAAGAATGTTGTTTTGTGCCGTTGAATTAGAGGCGATTGCATCGTAACCGCAATGGTGATTAGTAAAAATCAATCCTTTATCAGATACAATTTCTCCTGTACAAAAACCTCCGAAATGAACAATTGCATCTTTCAAACTCGAACCATTGGCACGGTATAAATCTTCAGCCGAAAGCTTAAAGCCCTGCTTTTTCATCTGTTCTAAATTTTTACCAATCAGCATAGGAATCCACATCCCCTCATCTGCCTTTGCAGTGTTGAAGAATGTGCATGTAATCGCCATCAGTAGCAGATAGACTATTTTTTTCATATATATTAAAATTTGGCGCAAAGGTAACAAGATATGTTCAGAATGATAAGAATCGTCAGGACGATCCATGTCAGAAAATAATGACAAATTCCTGGTTTAGGCAAAAATCAAAACTTTTATAATGTATATTTGTTTAAATTTATAAAAATAAATCTACACAAAAATGAAGTATTCTATTTCCGATCTTGAAAAATTATCCGGGGTTCAATCCCACACAATCAGGATATGGGAACAGCGTTATGGGGCATTAACACCTCATCGGTCTGCAGGAAATACACGTTATTATGATGATGAACACCTACGGCGATTGCTGAATCTGGTAACACTAAATCACTCAGGCATCAAAATATCGCAGGCCTGCGCCCTTAGTGATACAGAAATTAATACCTTAATACAACAAACAATTGATCAAAGCAGGACATCGAACGATGAATTTGAACATTACATTAATCAGCTTTTAATAGACGGATTAGCATATAATGAACAATCGTTTAACAAACTGCTATCGAAAGCCCTTATAAAGCACAGCTTAAATACCGTTTATGAACAGGTAATATATCCTTTGCTAAACCGGGTTGGAATGATGTGGCAACAGGATAAGATCTGCCCGGCACAGGAACACTTTCTATCAAACCTGATCCGTCAGAAACTTTTTACCGCCATTGACAGTCTCCCACAAGAAGAAGAGAATGGTGACAGCTGGTTACTATTTTTACCTGAAGACGAAGGTCATGAGATTGGGTTGTTATTTGCCAAATATGTTTTGTTAAATGCCCGTCAAAAAGTGATATATTTAGGTAGCCATGTGCCAGTAAGTTCTATAACCCAAACCATCAACGATATTCAGATAGACCACTTACTTTTATTTATGACCCATGCAAGATTGGTTGCGGATGCCCAGAAATACATTGATGAGCTAGCCAATCTTTATAAGACGGCCCGAATACACTTGGCTGGCAATAAAAGGCTACTATCCGAAATTAAAATGCCTGCGCAAGTGAACTGGTTTAAAAGTATCGGTGACCTTGAAGAATACATCCATCCTATTTCCTAACCATATATGCATAAAACCGTTAAAAATAAAAACATAGCCGTAATTGGAGCAGGCTTCGCCGGACTGAGCGCAGCAGCCTATTTGGCAAAGGCTGGGCACCAGGTAACGGTATTCGAAAAAAATGAACAGACTGGTGGCCGTGCCAGGCAATTAAAAACAGGGGATTATGTTTTCGACATGGGACCAAGCTGGTATTGGATGCCAGATGTATTTGAGCAGTTTTTTAGGGATTTCGGTTACAAAGCCAGTGATTTTTATAGCTTGACCTTATTAGATCCTTCTTTTGCTGTCATATTTGATAAAGCCGATGTCTTGAATATTCCGGCAGATTATAACCACTTGCGCGAGCTCTTCGAAAGTATTGAGACCGGGAGTGCAGCAAAACTTGATGCATTTATGGAGGAGGCCGCTTTTAAATATAAAGTGGGGATGGAAAAACTGGTACAAAAACCAGGATTATCATTGTTGGAATTTATGGATGCCGACCTGATTAAAGGAATATTCAAACTACAGGTATTTTCATCTTTCAGCAAACATGTTCGTAAATACTTTACGCACCCACATCTCATTGCCTTAATGGAGTTTCCTGTGCTATTTTTAGGTGCCACAC
>NZ_JAZQNU010000028.1:0-1872 GCF_045627485.1 Pedobacter sp.
ACAACATGAAACACTGAAACAGAGGGGGTGGAGTTACCCCCGAACTGACGCAATCAAAATCTAAAACCCCTTTTCCCTGATTACAGCTCCCCCTTGCCGTAATCAGGTTTTTTTCGGCTATGCCGACTGCAAAATATTTGCTTATCTTTTGTTTAACTGTATTATGGGTAACAGAATATAAAGGAAGGTAACATGGCTAGAAAACGAATTGCCCTGTCTGTTGATCCAGAGCTGCACGAGATTTTAAACGGTATAGCTCATTATCAAAAAAAGACGACTACAACCGTTATTGCTGACATCCTTAACCAAAACAGAATGATTTTAGAAGCTATGTTAAAAGCTTATCAGGACTATGAAAAAGGTATTCCTTTGGACATGGTTATGGAGGGCTTACTTCAGGAGAGTTTGGCCAATTTAGGCGTAAATGAAGAAGAACTAGAGCAAGAATCAGACACCAAGTAAAAGTAAAGCCCTAGTGACGGCAATCACTAAGGCTTTGAATCCTGTTTGTACGGTCAATACATCGAGGTAACCACAATTGTACGGTCAAAACAAAGAAAGTGGAAGAGAAGAGAGAGGGGCGAAGGCAGGGATTTATCCCGCCTCGACTCTCTCTATGGCGAAGCCCCTTGGTAATAATACGGATAACTCCTCCATCCTTGCTACACAAGGCTTTCAGTCAATCAAGGAACGATTCAAATTATTAGATTCATCTCGAAAAATACTTGATGGAGAACGTACCCAATATTGTTTCTATAACCGTGTTGATACAAATGATGGTGTAGGGGTTACATTTAATAAATTTCGCAATAAAGCCAATTATACGAACGTCATGCGCTGTGCTAATGCGTGGGGTTGTCCTGTTTGTGCTGCGATTATTTCAGAACACCGTAAATGTGAAGTCAAAGAAGCCATGGACTGGTGGAAGAAACAAGGCGGATCTGTGCTGTTGCTTACACTTACTGTTCCCCATTATTCAGATACGGACATCAAACAACTCAAAAAGGACTTAAAAAAGGCTTATGGCAAGTTTTTTAAGGGTATTCGTGCATCTCAAAATATGTTTGAGCGTTGGCAGATAAAACACTATATCTCATGCTTTGAAATCACCCATGGCACCAATGGATTCCATCCTCACTATCACGTTTTGTTATTTGTGCCTTATTCCCTGGGTAAAAAATCATTGCCTGGTATAAAGCAGGATATGTACAAAGTTTGGAAAGATTGCTGTTTAAAAGCAGGTCTGGACGAACCAAGCGAAAAACACGGATTAGATTTACAGGCTGGAAATGAAGCTGGGGCTTATGTTGCAAAATGGGGCTTAGAGCATGAAATGACTAAAGGTCATATTAAAAAGGGCAAAGAAAATAACCGTACACCGTTCGATATTTTAAGAAGTTATACCGATTCCGAAAACCAAGCAGATGCAAACTTATTCAAGCTGTATTACTTTGCTTTCAAAGGTACACGCCAGTTGAACTGGTCGAAAGGTCTTAAAAAATTGGTTAGCAAAGCAGAAGAAAAAACCGATCAGGAAATTGTAGACGATACAGACAATGTGGCCGAGCTACTTTTCAAGCTAGATATTGAAATGTGGCATGCAGTCAGAAAACAAAAAAAACAGGGTGAACTACTGGTTGCTGTTGTAGAAGATCAGACACTTAAAAAAGCAATGGAACTTATACGGCAATGTTTGGTTAATCAATCAATGCTTGTAAACATGACAACATGACAACATGAAACACTGAAACAGAGGGGGTGGAGTTACCCCCGAACTGACGCAATCAAAATCTAAAACCCCTTTTCCCTGATTACAGCTCCCCCTTGCCGTAATCAGGTTTTTTTCGGCTATGCCGACTGCAAAATATTTGC
>NZ_JAZQNU010000029.1:0-22710 GCF_045627485.1 Pedobacter sp.
ATACAACAGTGGCAAAGCCGATCCGGCAAAACCCATCAATGCGGCAGCTGCAGAAATGAAATTTGCTGATTACATTGACCTCATCAGAAATACCCCCACCGACCTCCGCATTTTTCTTTTCGACCCCATTAAACATGCGCCGAAATTGTTGGAAGATTATATTGCCCCTAAAGATTTAATGGGTGGCTTTTTAGACGGCTACCCTAATATGTTTTTTGGCGGCAAAGGTTCCATCACTTTTCTACATTACGACATTGACCTGGCACATATCTTTCATTCTCATTTTCATGGCAGAAAACATGTCATTTTGTTTGAAAACAAGTGGAAGGAGCGTCTATACCAAATTCCTTATGCTACCTATGCTTTGGAAGACTACGATGTAGAAAACCCCGATTTTGAAAAATTCCCTGCCTTAAAAGGAGTGAAAGGCATGGAGATCATTCTTGAACATGGCGACACGCTGTTTATGCCTACCGGTTACTGGCATTGGATGAAATACCTTGATGGTTCATTTTCCATTAGCCAGCGGGCATGGGACAAGTCATGGGCCGTGAAAGCCAGAAGTTTATATAACCTGATTTTGCAGCGAAAATTTGACGATTTTATGAAAGGAAATTTCAGGGCAAAATACATGAACTGGAAAGAATCGCTTGCCATTAAAAGAGCCGAATCAGCATTAAAAAATAACCTTCCTAAGCATTAGCCTCCACCTTTCTGATAGCACATAATAAAGTCAATTGGTGTCGCTTTTAAAATGGCAATGTATAGTTGAGAACAAGATAATAGTCTGATAGTTATTTGGCCCTCTCTAGGGGGTTGCTTCGCCCTCTCGTCGCCCTCTCTTCGCCCTCGCTTCGGCTACAGCCCACGCAACACCCTGGAGAGGGCGAGTTAACGGCGACCATTTGATCAGGTAATTTTCACATGATATACCCCTGACAGAAGCAAAAATGACATGCTACTTAAATTAGTTCAGTTTCAAACTTTTATCTTCGTAAATTCGTTATTGCAGATGACATGAGGGGATTCCATTTTTCAAACTATATTCCAGATGATTTACCTAAAGGTGGCTTTGATGAACTGCTGAAATTATTTACGCAGTTACTCAACTATACCGCAGGTGATGCCGGCGAAACGCTGGCATGGATGAATGAATTGGATAAACAATACAAGTTTACCAATGGTGATTATGGTATGGGCAATTTTATTGACGACCTGAAAGACAAAGGTTACATTACCGAAGATAACCAGAACGGCCGTATTGAGATAACCGCCAAAACAGAGCAAACCATTCGCCAGTCGGCGCTGGAAGAGATTTTTGGCAAGCTTAAAAAAGCAGGCCGGGGTAATCATAACAGTAACATCTCTGGCATTGGTGAGGAAAAAAATGCCGACCGCAGGGCTTTTACCTTCGGCGACAGCCTGGACCAGATCGATATGACAACGTCGATACAAAATGCCCAGATTAACCATGGCATAAACAACTTTACGTTAACCGAACGCGACCTGGAAGTAGAAGAGAAGGACTTTAAAACCCTCACTTCTACAGTGCTCATGATTGATATTTCACATTCCATGATTTTATACGGTGAAGATCGGATTACACCCGCCAAGAAAGTAGCAATGGCGCTGGCCGAGCTCATCAGCACCCGCTACCCGAAAGATACGCTGGATATTGTGGTGTTCGGAAATGATGCCTGGACCATTACGGTAAAGGATTTACCTTACCTGCAAGTGGGGCCATACCATACCAATACTTTCGCAGGGCTGGAGCTTGCTGTAGATTTGCTTCGCCGGAGAAAAACCCATAACAAGCAGATTTTTATGATTACCGATGGTAAACCCACCTGCTTAAAAGAAAATGGCCGCTATTATAAAAATAGCATGGGTTTAGACAGGAAAGTAATTACCAAAACTTTAAACATGGCGGCACAGTGTAAAAGGCTTAATATCCCGATTACCACTTTTATGATTGCTAAAGACCCTTACCTGCAACAATTTGTGAGAGACTTTACAAAGGTTAATGGTGGCAGGGCGTTCTACAGTTCGTTAACCGGATTAGGAGAATACATTTTTGAGGATTATATTAAAAACAGAAGAAAAACAGTTCGCTAAGAACTTATACCCTATGGATCATAAAAAAATTAATACGCTCGGAGATTTAAAGGCTGCAGGATATACTTCCTTAACCGTTAAGGACGAATTGCGAAAAAATCTCATCACACAATTAAAAGAAAAAGAACAAGGATTTGAAGGTATTTTAGGGTACGATGAAACAGTAATCCCTGAACTGCAAACCGCTATCCTTTCACGTCACAATGTACTTTTACTAGGTTTACGCGGACAGGCTAAAACTCGAATTGCCCGTTTAATGGTAAATTTGCTGGATGAATACATCCCTTATATTACCGGAAGCGAAATCTATGATGATCCCCTGAACCCCATTTCCTGGTATGGCAAACATGAGGTACTGATTCATGGTGACAATACACCGGTGAGCTGGCAACATCGTTCTGAACGTTATACAGAAAAACTTGCAACGCCAGATGTTACAGTAGCAGATTTAATTGGCGATGTAGATCCGATTAAAGCCGCCACATTGAAGTTAACCTATAATGATGAACGAGTGATCCACTTTGGTTTGATTCCTCGCGCACACCGCAGTATTTTCGTTATTAATGAATTGCCCGATTTACAGGCCCGTATACAGGTGGCACTGTTTAATATGCTGCAGGAAAAGGATATCCAGATACGTGGTTTCAAATTGCGCCTGCCATTAGATGTGCAGTTTGTGTTTACTGCTAACCCGGAAGATTATACCAACAGGGGGTCGATTGTAACGCCTTTGAAGGACCGTATTGAAAGTCAGATTTTAACCCACTACCCTAAAACCATTGCTATTTCTAGAAAGATTACTTTCCAGGAGGCTAAACTGACCGAATCGCAACGTACGCTGATTGAAGCAGACGGACTGGTGAAAGACCTGGTGGAACAAGTGGCTTTTGAAGCCCGTAACAGTGAATTTATTGACCAGAAATCGGGTGTTTCTGCCCGTTTGACCATATCGGCCTACGAAAACCTGATTAGTACCGCCGAACGTCGGATGCTGATTAACGGTGAAGAAAGGACCGCAGTGCGCTTATCTGACCTGACTGGCATTATTCCGGCCATTACCGGTAAAATAGAACTGGTTTATGAGGGTGAACTGGAAGGCCCTGCAAAAGTGGCCAATATTTTAATTGGTAAAGCCATTAAAACCATGTTTTCGCGTTATTTCCCCGATCCGGAGAAAGCCAAAAAGAGCAAAACTGCCAACCCATACCAGGCCATTACAGACTGGTTTACCGATGGAAATACCCTTGACTTATTAGATGGTTTATCTGACCAGCAATATAAAAAGGAACTGACCAAGGTAAGTGGTTTGAAGGATATGGTTAAAAATTTCCATCCTAAACTGAGCGAAAGCCAAACGCTGTTATTAATGGAATTTGTGTTACACGGATTGGCAGAATACTCACAATTGAATAAAAAATTCCATGAAGGTGGATTCGGTTTTTCCGATATGTTTGACAGTCTGTTTAGCAATGAGGCAGATGACGATGATGATATAGACTTTAGATAACAGATGGGACGTTTACCTTTATTAGTACTGCTGACATTTATACTGTTGGCCTTAGATTATTATTGTTACAAAGCCGTTCTTTCAGTATTTAAAAAATGGACCAACAATACCCGCCGGCTCTTTACTACGCTGTGGTGGGGCTACACCATACTCCTTACCATAGGCGTATTTACCAGTATTTATTTAAACTTGTTCCTGTCGTTAAGGGCCGTTATTCTGGTGGCTTACTTCCTGACCGTAACTTGTAAAATGGTATTTCTGGTGTTTCTGCTTGCCGATGATATCCGCAGACTGGGAATACTTGTATACCGGAAATATATTAAAAAAGAAACGCCTCCGGTATCGCCGGCAAAAGTGCCGGGTGAGCCAATCAGCCGCTCTGAGTTTTTGGTTAAAACCGGGATGCTTGTGGCTGCTATTCCCCTCACCTCCTTATCATGGGGCATAATATCCGGTGCTTATGATTACCGGATCAAAAGGGTAAAACTGGTGTTGCCTAATTTGCCTAAAGCATTTGACGGCATGACACTGGCGCAAATTTCTGATGTGCACTCTGGTAGTTTTTATAACAAGAAGGCGGTTAACGGCGGCATTGATATGTTATTGGGCGAGAAACCAGATATGATATTTTTTACGGGCGACCTGGTGAATGACAAGGCGTCGGAAATGCGAAATTACCAGGATATTTTTGCGCGGTTAAAAGCACCACTGGGTGTATATTCTACCCTGGGTAACCATGACTATGGCGAGTACTTTTATGGCAAGGGACCTTCGGCCGCAAAGGCCCAAAACCTTGCCGATGTAATTGCCACTCATAAAAACATGGGTTGGGACTTGCTGATGAACGAAAACCGGAGAATTAAAGTGGACGGTGAAGAAATAGGTGTTTTAGGAGTAGAAAACTGGGGTATGGGCCGTTTTCCGAAGTTTGGAAGAATGGAGGAAGCCATTAAAAATACTGACGACCTCCCGGTAAAATTACTGCTTTCTCACGATCCATCGCACTGGCGTGGTGAGGTGCTGGAGAAATATCCACAGATAGATGCGATGTTTAGCGGGCATACCCATGGAATGCAATTTGGCGTACGCCTTAAAGATGTGCAGTGGAGCCCGGTACAATATATTTATCCGGAATGGGCAGGGCTTTACCAGAAACAGCAGCAACAGTTATATGTTAATGTTGGTTACGGCTTTTTGGGTTACCCTGGCCGTGTGGGGATGCTCCCTGAAATTACCATCTTTGAATTAAAGCGGGCCTAACTAGCCCGCATTAAAACGGTAGCCTACTCCTCTTACAGTTTGTAAAAGTTGTGGGTTATCCGGGTTTAATTCTATCTTTTTACGTAAGCGCACAATGTGCATGTCGAGTGTACGTGTGTTTACATCGGAGTTATAGCCCCATACTACCAACATCAGCTCATCGCGGTTGATCACTTTATTTGAATTACGCAGGAAGTATAATAAAATGCGGTTCTCGAGGATCGTTAATTCAATTTTTTTGCCTTCACTAAACAGGGTATGAATATTAGGGTGATGCTCCATATTACCGAAACGATGAATTTCTGATTTATCATTGTTCAGCACAAATTTCACTTTGCTATCTAACATGGCTACCAATACATCCATATTGAAAGGTTTAGTCACATAATCTGAAGCACCAAAATTATAGGCATCAATTTTATCTACATCCTGCGCTTTGGCGGTCATCATGATAATTAATTTATCATAACCAGCTTTACGTACATCTTCACAAACCTCTGCACCCTGTTTACCGGGTAACATCCAGTCTAATAACACAATTTCGGGTTTTTCATTCAGAATGGTATTTCTTGCGACATCACCATCCCCCTCTTCAATTACTTCATAACCTTCAGTTTTTAAGCGGTGTGCAACTAAAAAACGCAAATTCTCGTCGTCTTCAACTATTAATATTTTAATTCCTTTAGACATCTGTTTTAATCATTAAATGGTAGTACAATTTTAAACTCTGTTCCGTGGTTTACTTTGCTTTTAACAGTAATTTCGCCCTTCATAAAGTTAACAAGTTCCTTACAGAAAGCCAAACCAAGCCCTACGCTGCCATTTTGGTTATACTGGTTTTGTATGCGGTAAAACTTTTTAAAGATATCATTAATCTGGGGCGACGGAATACCGATTCCCTGATCAATAAAGCAGAACACTACCTTGCCCTTGATCAAATTAGCGGTAATATGCAACTTTTTACGTGCTGCGGGCGAATATTTGTAAGCATTATCTACAAGGTTGTCAAATAAGCTACCTAACAACACAGGATCGGTGGTAAAGGTTTTGAACCCCGATACTTCGTAGGTACACTCAAAATCGGGATGTTTCAACTGATGCGAACTGATGGTGCTTTCAATAAAGTCGCGGATATCTACCCTTTCATAGTTGAGCTGGATGGCCTTATTTTCGATTTGCGTAAAAGCAAGCAGCTTATTCATCAGGCCATTAAGTTTATCGGCCTCCTCATCAAGAATACGACCGTATAACTTACGTTCCTTGTCGCTCAGCGATGTGGCACTTCTAATGTTGTTCCCAGCTATTTTGATCACGCTGACAGGGGTTTTAAACTCGTGTGTAAGGTTATTTACAAAATCATACTGCAGCTTAAACATGCGCTGGTTGACGTTCAAATTGCGGTAAATTAAATAGGCTACCAGTACCAGGATGCCATAAAAGAGAGACACCACTAATGCAATTGGCCAGAAATACCTTAGAATTTCTTTATCGAGAAAAGACTTTGCAGACACAAAATAAAGCTTGTAATCGGAGAAAGGACCTGGTAAGGTGATTTCTGTTGACTGCAACTCCCAGGGGGTTTCAAGCGGATCGTAGGTAAGGGGTTCAATCCTGATGTTCTGATACAGGTGTTTATAGTTATTAATGATCCTGATCTTAAAAGGATCGAGGTAAAAAGACAACATATCCTGCTGGTAAACTGGTGCGGGTTCCAGCCTTTTACGCAGCATTTGCTTATATACCTTGAGGTCTTCAAACCGAGGGAAATTAAGGTAAGTGATGCGGTTTGACCGTACAATAGATAAATTGCTAAACAGCTGATCTTGGGTAGGTACCCTGGTGGTATCTAGGTTTTCAATAAAAGAGATGAGCTTGATGCCCAGGGCGTTGAATTCATCGCCCCTTTTAAATGAATGATCTCCGTGTGCAGAAAAGAGCTTCACAGAATCTGCAGGAATTAAACTACCAAACTGGTATATGGCTTTAGGTCCGAAGGAGAAATGACCCGTGTTGATGCCATCTTTAACGGCCGAGTTTTTTACCTCTGAATCATAAAATACCACTTTCGATATAAAAGGATAGGCGACAAGCAGGGAATCCACAAACTTTGCTGTGGTGGCCGAATCGAGGTAGCCATTATAAAAGGACACCTCGGGCAGTTTATTCTGAAAGAAATCGTTATAGGGTTTAATACTTTGCTCAAGCACCTTTACTTTCTCGGAGGCGAAGTCGTTTTCGATGTGCTTTTTGCTGAAATTATAGGCGAAAACTAAAGACAGCACGAACAGGACCGAAATCAGCACGATAAAGGTAACAATCAAGTAAAAATTCTTACGGTAACCGCTTTTCTTTTCTGAAGTCATCACCTACCCGGCTATTTCCTTTTTAAGTTACTTTCCAGAAACTCCTCTAGTGCAAGATAATAATTTTGCCTGTCTTCCGAGGAATTGAGCATATTGTCTACATAAGTCTTTTCCAGATAAGTGACGTTCACATTCTTTTTCCGGAGCTCTTTAACAAACTGAACCACCTCTGCAGGGTTTACCCACTTATCCCTGGGACTGACGGCAACAAACACTGGTGAATTGATTTTATCGGCATGGAAAACCGGTGAGGCCTGGCGAAGATAGTCAACATCAGTTACCGGGTTACCGATAATATCGTAAAACATTTGAAGGCTCGATTGTAAATACGGCGGAACAGCTTTAAGGTAGCTGAACAGGTTAACTACACCTGAGTTAGAAGCGGCACAAACATAAGTGCCTGGGTTAGCATAGAGGCTGTTTAGCGCAAGATAACCACCAAAGCCTGTACCGTATATGGCTACCCTTTTAGGGTTAACCAACCCTTGTTCTACCAGCCAGCGTACACCATCTTCGATATCACAGTTAATTTTGCGCCCCCATTGTTTAAATCCTGCCTCTGCGAATTTTTTACCGTAACCAGAAGAACCACGATGGTTGGACTGGAAAACGGCGTAACCGCGGTTAGCCAGAAATTGTACTTCGGCATTGAAGTTCCAGCTGCTTCTGCCGCCAGGGCCATTATGTGCTAAGACAACCAAAGGAAGGTTGCTGGGGTTTTTGCCCCTAGGCAGGGTAAGGTATCCGTTGATGGTGAGTCCATCGCGGGAAACATAGCTAATGGGTTTAACGTCGCTCATCTCATCCACGCTAATGGAGGAGTTGATATCACTCAGCTTTCTCAACTGTGAAGTCTTCACATTATATAAAAAGTAAGAACCCGGGTTTTTATCAGTGTAGGTCCGTAACAGGAAGAGGTTCTCTGCCTTATCACGATCAACAATCCGCGATTCTGTTTTTGGCATGAGTTTGTCAAGGCGCTCGTAGAAGCTCTTTGTAAAAGTGTCGAGGTAATATTTATCTTTTTTCCAGGTTTCACAAACCACAAAGGACATTTTTTTGCGGGTAACAGAGTATTGCGCCTCCACTACATTGAGGGAATCGTTGCCAAATAGTACCTTCACTTCTTTTCCTGTACTGCAATCTATTTCGACCAAAGCGTTTTTATCGCGGTTTGCATTAGATATGGCGTAAATGATATTCGGCCTGTCATCTACAAAAGCGATGGGCGTAATGGTAGTGGTGAAATTATTGGTAATGACCGGACGGAAAGGTTTGCTCTCGTTTTCACGGTATAACAAGGTTTCATTTACACCATCGCTGGAAGTTGCTAAACGAAGCTTTGCCTTGGCATCAGTATACCAGTTAACTATGTTTCCCGGATTTTTTACGGCCATCTCCATCTCACCATCGCGTACATTTAAACGGTACACATCGAAAACCGTGGAATCTCTCCTATTGGAGGAAACCAACAGGTATTTATCGTCAATCAGCTGGTCTTTAAGCACCCGCATCCTGCTCTTCTCATTGTCATTCAATTGACGTTCTTTACTCCCGTCTTTATTGATGATATACAATGTTGCGTTCTTTCCGGCAGGACTTTTTTTGTAATAGATCACCTCGTTATTACTTGCCCAAAAGTAATAATTAACGTTTTTATCATTAAGGTTGGTCACCTGCACCGAATTGCCGGTAGCAAGGTCTTCCATCATAATATTCTGTTTATTGCCTTCTAATTTAAAATAGGATAAATACTTCCCATCTGGCGACAATGCAAAGCCAGATTTATCTGGACTTTTAAAAAAATCTGCTATTGCAATTTCTTTTTTCTGCTCGCTACAAGCAAAAAGCACTGAGATAAAAACAAGACAAAAGGATCTTAAAATTGCCGTCATATAATCATTTAGCTTACAAAAGTACGTAACAAGGTAAGCCTAGAACACAATACACTAACATTGTTACTTGATGGGGCTAACATTGATCAAAATAATGATTTTTAGAAAAGAACAATCAGAATGGAAGTAACAATTAAAATAGATACCCTTATTATGCTAAGTTTATAGTTTTATCTTTGTGACATGTATTTATATAACATCACCTTCATTGCCGACGATGCGGTAGCTGCCGAATGGGTATCGTGGTTGGAAAAGACCTATATTCCAAAGATCATGGCTACAGGCAAATTTACAAGTCATAAAGTTTGGCGCATCATTGATTCACCGAATGAGGGCGTAACTTATTCCAGTCAGTATTTTTTCGAAAATCTGGAAGATTACGTAGATTACCTGACAGAATATGCACCTCAATTAGAAGCTGAACTTTACGAAAAATATGGCGAAAAGGTAGTTTCCTTTGCCTCCACCATGCAAGACGAACTTTAAGATGAATATAACGAAAACTCCTATTAACGATTTATTGCTAATTGAGCCCAAGGTCTGGAAAGATAACCGTGGTTATTTTTATGAAAGTTTCAGTACAAGAGCTTTCGCTGATGCTGGGGTAGATGTTAATTTTGTACAGGATAACCAGAGTTTTTCGCAAAGAGGAACCTTGCGCGGCTTACATGCACAGAAATCGCCATCTGCACAGGGAAAATTGGTACGTGTGATACAAGGGCGGGTACTGGATGTTGCGGTAGATGCACGTAAAGACTCTGCAACCTATGGCCAGCATTACAGTGTGGAACTGAGCGGCGACAACCACAAACAGTTATGGGTACCGCCAGGCTTTTTACACGGTTTCCTGACGCTGGAAGACAACACAATTTTCACTTACAAAGTGAGTAATTATTATGATAAAGAGGCTGAAGTTGGTGTGATTTATAACGACGCCTACCTTGATATTAAATGGAGTGATACGATGGACCCGGCTGACTTTATACTATCTGAAAAAGACCTGGTATTGCCATCTTTTAACGATTTTGTGAGTCCATTCTAGGAACAGAGCTATCCAACTAATCCTATAAATAAAAAGCACCGTAAGAAAATCATCTTACGGTGCTTTTTTATGAGGTGACTACTGACTACTGTTTAATCAAGTCATATAATTCATCCAGTTTTGGAGAAAGTACAATTTCAATCCTACGATTTTTGCTTCTGCTGTCTGCATTGCTGTTATCGGCAAGTGGCTGGAATTCCCCTTTACCAGTAGCCGTCATCCTTACGCTTTCTACCTTTTCAACTTCAGTTAGGTAACGTACCACAGAGGTAGAACGTAATACACTTAAATCCCAGTTGTCTTTGATCTGACCAAGGTTCTTGATTTTTTGCGAATCTGTATGCCCTTCAACAGCGATGTTTATTTCAGGTTGCTGTTTTAATACTTTTGCCAATTCTTTTAACGCTTGTTTACCTTTTTCGTCAATGATGATACTTCCAGACGGGAATAACAATTTATCCATTAAAGACACGTAAACTTTACCATTTTTAATGTCAACACTCAAGCCGCTTTGGGTAAAACCAAGTAATGCCGATTGTAGTTTTTCCTTTAACTGGTTAGTTGCGGCATCACGTTTACGCAATACTTCTTCCACCTCTTTTAGGCGTTGCTCGCGGGCTTTTAAGTCGCCAGACAGTTTACTGATCTCCGAAGAACTATTGTTGCGTAATTTGGTATAATTACCATCCATTTCTGCATACTTCGCTTTTAGTTTACTAAGTTCCTGGCCTAAGTCAGCAGTATCTTTTCTTAATTTCTTGATCGTAGATTCGAGGTTATTTCCTTTTAGCTGCGATTCGGAAAGGCCCATATTCAAGGAATCCTGGCGTGCCAGCAAGGCTTTGTACTTTTTAGGTGATAGCACCACGCAAGAGGTTAAGGAAGATAACAAGAGTAGTACGGCTAAGCCTAGAAATGTGTGTTTCATATCGGTTTAAGTTTTTTTACTGTAATTATTTAGCAATGGCATTCCGAAGGAAAGCCACCAGGGGATAAAGAATTGCAATATAGCCACCCAATTGTTTAACTATATCTTTTTGGAGTAGAAATTTATCATCGATCTTTTTAACCACCTCAAAGCTCTTCAATTTGAGTAGCTCGATGTTTGGATCGTCGGGATCGTAGCCTTTGGGAGATTTTTTAAGGGTATTTTCCTTACTCAGTGCAAAGTTGGAAGCAAACTCTTTCTGTTGCAGCACAGCGATGAACTCGGTACTGTTATAGTCGATTTCCTGACGAATAAGTTTCAGGTGGCTGGCATCGGGCATCCAGTAACCAGCGGCAAAAAAAGAGTTGCCTGGTTGTATATGCAGGTAGTAACCGGGTTCATTACCGCCTTTACCATTTGAAGAAAACCAGATACCGAAGTTTGTTTTATAAGGATCTTTGTTTTTACTGAACCTGACATCGCGGTAGATGCGCATCAAGTGCTTCTTAGGGTCGGTGTCGCCGGAAACCAAGGGGTCTCCTTTAGCCACATAGGGAAGCAGGTCTTTAATCATAGCCAGCACTTCTTCTCTGGCTTGTTCATATTCACCCTTATGTTCTGCAAACCATTCGCGGTTATTATTGGCGGAAACGTCAGCTAAAAATTTAAGGGTAGACTTACTAATCATGGCTCAAGTCTTTCTTGCGATACTTTTTATACCATAAGATCCCTACACCAGCAAGTGCAAGATAAGGCAGCGCAAGAAGGTATAAAACCCCATTGTTTAAGCCTTTACCTTGTGTGTTACCATTTTTTGTGCCTTGATCGGCATTGATACTACACATAGCACATTGTGCACTGGCTGGTATACTTACCGTAAGTGTACAACCTAAAATCAACAAGAAGATAAATACTATCTTTTTCATAGTCAAATATACAGAAACCTGCTTAAGTTCTAAGGCACAATATTGTACTTGTGACTTAGAAGTTATAGTAAGGTGAGATCATCAGATACACAAGGACGCCAGATACGGCAACATATAACCAAACCGGGTAAGCCCAACGTACGATTCTTTTATGTTTCTCTACCTGCATGTTAAAGCCACGCAGGAAACTGATCAGGATTAATGGTAAAACCACTATGGCCAGTAAAATGTGTGTGATGAGTATAAAAAAGTAAATATAACGGGTAATACCAACTGCAGCTATCTCTGCTGCTGAAACAATACCATCATGATCCACATCACCATATTTGGTGTCTTTTTCATAGAGGTGAAACAAGATGTAAAAAATCAGGAACACTGCCGAAAGCATAAACGTGATAACGTTTGTTGTTTTATGCGCCTTGATGTTTTTCTGTTTAATAAAAATCAACGAAAGCACCAGTAAGGCAGCGCATGTTGCATTGATACCACCGATAATATGAGGCAGCATATAGATAAACGCTGGCTTGGTTTGTGGTGGTGGAACCAATTTTAAGATTACAACTACAATAAGTACAACTGCACTTACGATCCAGATTAACCTGGAAAATATTTTATCATTCAAATTCATGGTATTCAATTATCTTCCGTCGGTATTGTTGCGAAGTTCTTCGACAATCAGCACCTTGATTTCATCGTCTAACTTAGTATAAGCTTCCTGGTTAGAGATGTCGTAATAACCCCTGATCCGGTGTTTGGTATCAAGGAGTAAAAATAAATTATTGTACACAAAGCGTTTCTTCCCGTTTTCAGTTTCCTGATAAGCATCAATAAACAGTTGTTTATTGATAAAATCATAAATCTGGATACTATCGCCTGTGAGCAGGTCCCATTTACCGGGTACCGCCTTTATCTTGGCAGCATAAGCGGCCAGCACTTCAGGCGTATCATGGATGGGATCAACAGTCAAACTAACATAATTGATCACCTGGTTTTTCCCGAATGTTTTTTGCAGTACGCTATGGGCATCGTTGGCCCTCTTTGTAGCTGGATTATCCTTGGTATAAAATAAGTTCAACACAATTATTTTATGCTCAAAATTCTTCCAGCTTAACGTATCACCAGCTTGATCTACAAATTTAAAATCACTAACCTGGTGATAATTCGTATCGGGTATTTTGGTGCCACGAACAGTACGGAACGTTTCCGCTACTGATTTAGGTCCAAAATAAGGCAATGGTTTATACCTGTTCTTGCCTTTGTCTTGCAGTAAATAATATAAAAATCCTGGTACCGCTAATATGGTGACCAGGATTAATATTTTTTTTAAAGGAAATAATTTCATGAATTATACATGCATATGCAAGTGTAAAAATTCGCCTTCAATTAAAAGCAAAATAATGAAGTAAACTATAAATATGAAAGTAACCGTTAATGCTAACTGCAGGCCCAGCTTTTCATACTTTAAGTGCATAAAGTAGGCAACAATGTAATAAGCCTTTAGTAAAGTTAAAGCAATATAAATGAAGTTACCGATACTATGTGACATATAACCATGAGGAATTACCCAAAGAGCGATAAAAAACTCAATTACGGTTATTAATAACAAGATACCGAATACTTGCCATATCTTTTTCTTGCCCATACCTCCATGCTCATCATGTGCATGCTCTGTTGCTGAATTTATGTTATGTTCTGACATTATATATTTTTATAAGATTAAACTAAATAAAAGAAGGTAAATACAAATACCCAAACTAAATCAACAAAGTGCCAGTACAAACCAACTTTTTCTACCATTAAATAAGATCCGCGTTTTTCGAAAACACCGTTAATGGTCATACACAAAATGATGATGTTGATTAATACCCCTGTAAATACGTGGAAACCGTGAAAACCAGTAATGGTAAAAAACAGGTTAGAAAATTGTAAGGCTGCAACGGTAGAAACCGGGCCTACAAAGTATTGTTGTAATTGATCAACAGGTGGGTAACTGGCAAACCAGAAACCAGCGTGGTGTAAGTGAGTCCACTCTAAAGCCTGGCAACCAAGGAACATAAGACCACCAATGATTGTGGCAACCATCCACCAGATTACTTCTTTTTTAGCCCTACGGTGGCCTGCTTCTACTGCAAGTACCATAGTTACCGAGCTCATAATTAAGATGAAAGTCATGATACCCACGAAAACCAATGGGGCACCAGTATCTGTTATACCTGGAATAGATTGAAACACCAAATCAGGATCAGGCCATGTAAACTTAGTAAAACGTTGTGCACCATAATACACGAGTAACGATGAGAATGTAAATGCATCAGATAGCAAGAAAAACCACATCATTATTTTGCCATATTCTACGGACCATGGTGAACGGCCGCCGCTCCATGCAGTAGTTTTAACCTGATCTAATTGTGATAATGAATCCATTTTATAAATTGTAATAGTTTGTTAAATAGTCTAACTGTTCAAAAGTAAAAAAACATACAGATATATCCATAAGATATCTATAAAATGCCAAAATATTGCGGCAATTTCCATCTTATACTGGGCTTTTCTATAAGCAACATTATTGTAGGCTCCGTATAAAGCGTTTCCAACGAAGCAAAGGCCAGCGATAATGTGCAAAAGGTGAAACCCAGAAACGATGTAAATTAAGGAGATTGCAGCGTTATTATTAACTAATACTGCACCGGTTTGGTATAAACTGGACCAGGCATCTACCTGTAAAAAGGCAAACCCAAGACCGAAAGCGATGGTTAGCCATAGGAATAACTTCTGTTTTTTCAGTTCGCGGTTTCTGAGTGATTTTGAAGCCAGAAACAGAAAAATGCTGCTAATCAAAAGAACGATTGTACTGTATAAAAACACGTCTGGAAGTACCAGTCCATGTCCTTTGCCCTTCGAGGCAGCAAAAACGATATAAAAACTTGTCCAGCCTCCAAACATGATGGTGGAAGAGACCACAAACAACCATAGAATAAATTTCTTAGGCTTCGGGTCAAATGGTGTAGGATTGAACTTCACATCCTCTTCTTTTAATGTATGAACCATGTGTGTAGATAATTATTAAGTTATAAAATCGAATAAAAGCACCAGTTGCACTAATGGCAAATAGAAGAACGAGGTAAACATAACCTTTCGTGCACTAGGCAAATCCATATTCTGATAAAGTTTGATGGTATACCAAAGCCATACGAGGCCTGCAATTACTGATACTGCTGCAATATAAAAACCACCGAAACCATAAATGGTAGGCAATAGACTTACAGGGATCATGATCATGGCACTGACTACAATAAACATTGCACTCACCTTATCTGGTTTACCGGTAGGCAACAGGTGGAAACCAGCCTTGCTGTAATCTTCCTCTAATACCCAGGCGATAGACCAAAAGTGAGGAAACTGCCATACAAACTGAACCAAAAATAAGATAATGGCAATATTATAATCTTGCGGCGCAAATGATGTTGAATGCCCTAATGCAGCAAGGTAACCTATTAATGGCGGTAATGCCCCTGGAATGGCACCAATGAAAACAGCAATCGGCGATTTACGTTTCATCGGGGTGTAAGCAAAAGCGTATAATAGAATAGAGAAAACAGAAAGCAATCCGGTTTCAAGGTTTAACTTCCCTAGAAGCCAGGTACCCAATATCCCCATCACTAATCCCATTACCAATCCTTGCCCCGTGGTCATCCGCCCTGCAGGCATTGGCCTGTCCTTAGTACGGCTCATTAACTTATCAAGGTCTTTTTCAATGATTTCGTTGAAACAATTGGCTGCTGCAGTTACAAAAAAACCACCAACAATAAGTATAAGCCAATTACCCCAATCAATTCCTGGAAGATCGCCTCTGGCAACCTGCATTTTAGATCCCATCAAAAAGGTTATCGATGCAGAAAAAACCACTAAGAAGGTCAGTCTGAATTTAATAAGCTTTGAGAAATCTCCTAATATTTGTTTCAAATCGTGTATAATTAATTAATGATTATATGTACTCGCCCGGGATACCACCAAGTACAGATAAAATTGCAAAGTGAATAAAATGGTCGAAAATAACATGTGAGTTGCTTGGGCATATGGAGGTAGCGCAAAGTTAGATAATAAAAGGCCAGTTAGGACCTGTACAATTAAAACAATTACAATTGCATTACCTACAAGGAGCGGTGTTGCTTTTCCGCCAAACTTTTCCATTAACATTTTATAAGCGATAGCATTGATAACAGCTACAGCGATGGCCAGATCTCTATGATAAACGAATAAATCACCTACTTTACCCACCCATGTTTCACGCGCCTGAAATGATAGTGCCTTAGAAATAGTGTCTATAGCTTCGCGAACTTCTGTTCCAAGAACAATTTGTATCACACTTAGCGCCAGAGAAACAAATAAAAGCACCTTGAGCCCATTCATCTTTGAAATGATAACCACGGGCTCTTTATTCAACTGTTGTGCATAATAATAGGTATAAGTCATAATTGCAAGTATGACCATTGCCAATAACATATGCACCGTAATTACCCATTGAAGAAGATTAGTAGAAACCACAATAGATCCTAACCAGGCTTGGAACACCACTACAACCAGGTTAATAAGACTTAACCACATGATGCGTTTAGCGATTTTACGGTAAATAAAAGAACGATAAGCCAGGGCAAGCATGAACAAGCCGGTGGTAGCACCTACAAGACGGTTAATATACTCCGTCCAGGTTTTTGCAGCATTAAAAACTTCAGGTTGTAAAATGGATTTGTCGTGTCTGATCTGGTCAGCGAGGTGTTTCTTCCCTAACTTATCCAGGGTTTTTGCAAACCGCTCATTTTTCGCCACCCGTTCCTCCACGTACTTCACCTTATAATCAGCAGGCAACTGCGTTACCGACGTAGGTGGAATATATTGATCGAAACATTTAGGCCAATCAGGACAGCCCATTCCTGAGCCCGTACTGCGCACAACCCCACCAGCAAGGATAACAAGGAGAGTTACTCCTATGGTGATCAGGTTAAGCCTGATAAATCTAGCTTGCGCTTTGGGAATCATCATTAGGTATTAAAAAAATGGGGCATCTGTTGTAAGTATTTACTCACTGCAGATACCCCATACATATTAGAAAACTAAATTAGTCTTGTGTTGCTTTTGCTGCGGCTTCTTGTTTAAGAACCCATTCCTTTTGAATACGTTCTGCTTCTTCGTTTCCTTCAAAATCATGAGGCATGTTAGAGTTCATGGTTTGAGAGAAAGGTACAGTTTGTGGAATAAAGTCTTCTTCAGCACCAGGCTTACTGTAGTCATATGGCCAACGGTAAACTGTAGGAATTTCTCCCGGCCAGTTTCCGTGAATATGTTCAACTGGAGCAGTCCATTCCAAAGTATTTGCACCCCAAGGATTTTGTGGAGCTTTTTTACCTCTGAAGATTGAGTAAAAGAAATTGAATAAAAAGGCTACCTGCGCTAATGATGCAACGATAGCTGCCCATGTAACGAAAACGTTTACAGTAACCCATTTTTGCATGAATTCAAATTCAGTGAAGGCATAGTACCTACGAGGAACACCATCTAAACCTAAGAAGTGAAGTGGGAAGAATACCAGGTAAGCACAAATGAATGTAATCCAGAAGTGTAAATAACCTAATTTCTCGTTCATCATTCTACCGAACATTCTAGGGAACCAGTGATACACACCAGCAAGCATACCGAAGATGGCAGCAGATCCCATTACAAGGTGGAAGTGAGCTACAACAAAGTAAGTATCATGTAGGTTAATGTCAAGGGATGCGTTACCCAGGAATATACCAGTTAAACCACCTGAAATAAAGAAAGACACCAAACCAATAGCAAATAACATTGCAGTAGTAAATCTGATGTTACCTCTCCATAATGTAGCAAGGTAATTGAAAGTTTTAACCGCTGAAGGTACCGCAATAATCAAGGTAGTGATCATAAACACACCGCCCAGCAATGGATTCATACCGGTCACGAACATGTGGTGACCCCAAACGATAAAGGATAATACGGTAATACCTATTAATGAGTAAACCATTGCATGGTAACCAAAGATTGGTTTTCTTGCGTTTACTGAAATTACTTCTGATGAAATACCCAAAGCAGGCATAATTACGATGTATACCTCAGGGTGACCAAGAAACCAGAATAAGTGTTGCCATAAGATTGGTGATCCACCTTGGTTAGGCAATACTTGGGTACCCATAACAATATCAGATAAGTAGAAACTTGTTCCAAAACTTCTGTCAAATATTAAGAGTACAACACCTGCAACTAATACTGGGAATGATAATACACCAAGGATAGCTGTTAAAAAGAAAGCCCAGATGGTTAATGGCATTTTCCACATATCCATTCCTTTTGTACGCATGTTTAATACAGTACTAACATAGTTGATACCACCCATTAATTGAGAAGCAATAAAAAGCACCATACTGATTAACCATAAAGTCATACCAAGGCCCGATCCGGAGATAGCTGTAGGCAAAGCCGACAAAGGTGGATAAATTGTCCATCCTGCACTCGCTGGTCCCGTTTGTATGAAAAACGACGACATCATGATGATACATGCAATTAGGAAGAACCAATAAGAAAGCATGTTTAAGAACGGCGATGCCATATCTCTTGCACCCAATTGCAGTGGAATTAGTAAATTACTAAAGGTACCACTCAAACCGGCTGTTAATACAAAGAATACCATGATGGTACCATGTATGGTTACCAGTGCCAGGTAAAAGTCGGGTTTGATACGACCACCCTCAGCCCATTTACCTAAAAATGTTTCTAATATAGGGAAGCTTCTATCCGGCCATGCCAATTGCAGACGGAATAAGATAGACAAGCCCATTGCAATCACCGCCATAATGATACCAGTTATTAAAAACTGTTTCGCGATCATTTTGTGATCCTGGCTGAAAACATATTTCGTTAGAAATGATTGCTCATGATGGCCATGATCATGGTCATCAGTGTTATGCGTATTGTGTAATGTTATAGTTGACATAATGCTTTATTCCAGTATTTTTAATTTTTTAAAGCCAATTGATTTGCATTAACAGCCGAAGTATCTTTTGCTGTAGTATCAGCAGTAGCGTCTATAGGCTCGGCCTCTATCGGCAAGTTAAACTGTTTTCTCAAATCATTGTTAATATATAAAGGTTGTTCTTTAATCCATGTATTATACTCCTCTTGAGATACAACCCTAACTGTTTTTTGCATATTATAGTGACCCTGACCACAAATTTTAGCACATAACAGGATGTATTTAAAAGCAGGATCATTTGTTTTTGCCTGCATTTCAGCTGTAGTAATGGTTGGGGTAAACTCAATGTAAGTAGCCATACCTGGTACGTTATTTAATTGTACCCTGAAATGCGGTAAGTAAAAACTATGTAAAACATCTTTACTGGTTAGCGTAAATCGTACTGGTTTATTAACAGGAAGTACGATTTCATCAGCCATCTGATCATCAAAGTTGGCTTTATCTTTCAAATCCAAACCTAAACTATTAGTCGCAGTAATCAATTTGTAGTTTTTACGACCAAGAACACCATCTGGTCCGGCATAACGAATAGCCCATGAAAACTGAGAACCAGTTACTCCGATAATCAATGGTTTATTGTTAGGATCTTCTACTTTATAAAAGATAGATCTCCAGGTTAAGAAACCCATTAACACCAATACTGTTAACACAATAGCTGGAGCAATTGTCCAAATACGTTCTATAGTGTTGTTGTGCGGATAGTAGTAAGCTTTTCTTTCACCTTTATGTCTGTATAGGAAAGAGAAGGTGAAAAGGAGAATATGAGTAAGGATAAAAACAATAGTGGTAATAATCAAAGTGATGTTAAACATCTGATCGATACGTTCACCATGTTCTGATGCTGCTTCTGGTAAAATCATGTTTCCATGAACTGTATATTCCCAATACACACCATATAGTCCTACAATAAGGAACAACATAAACAAAATAGCATTTAGCTTATTCCAGTTAATTCCTTCTGGTTTGTCCTGAGCCTCGCGGGTCAATTCATAAACCCGGATAGCTTTACCCACAATCGCAACAAATAAACACAACAGCAAAAATAGCATCGTGTAAAATATTGCCGATTTATAAACCGCAGTCATGTCGATGGGCTTTGCCGCCGTAGCTGCAGCCCCTGCAGCAGCTTGAGCAAATGCACTGGTACTTGCAAAAGCAGTTACCATTACGGCTAAAACCGCCATTGTTTTATTAGTTATAAATTTTCTTAAACTCATTTTCTTAAAGGTAGTACGCTGTACTTCTACACAATTAATTTATATACTCTATCTAATCACCAATTTTACAAGTGGTGATTCAAACTCTCCTGTAAAAACGGATGGTTTTTTGCTATTAATGACTTTTTACTCAAAGACGTTAATACTGTAAAGGTAAACAAACCTACAAAACCTATTGCTGTTCCTACCTCAATAATTCCAAATCCGCTATGTTCTGCTACAGTACCAGGCATAATCATTTGGTAGTAATCAACCCAGTGCCCTAATAATACGATAATAGATACACCAAGTAATACGTTTTCTTGCCTTTTGTTATCACGATCCATTAATAATAGAACCGGAGCTAAGAAGTTTAATACTAAACTAAGCCAGAACCAGAACTTATAAAACTCAAATCGTTTGTAAAAATAAACAGTTTCTTCAGGGATATTAGCATAGTAAATCAATAAGAACTGAGCAAACCATACGTAGGTCCAGAAAATTGAGAAACCGAAAATAAACTGACCTAAGTTATGTAAGTGACTGTTGTTTACCCATGGCATGAAACCAGCTTTTCTAAGGCAGATTACAATAATTGCAATAATAGCCAAACTACTTACCCACATGGCAGCAAAGTTATACCAACCAAACATTGTAGAGAACCAGTGTGCTTCTAACGACATCACAGTATCAAATGCAAAGATAGGTTGTGTAAATCCGTATATAACAAGAAATATACATGAATATTTAAAGCTCTTTTTGTAGGAATCTAATCCACCTTCCAGATCCTGGTTAGTAGATAACTTAGCTAGCAAAAGCGAAAAGAAAGAATAAACACCTAAGAAGATAACCTGACGTGCCATGAAAAAAGGCACATTTAAAAAAGCGGATTTTCCAGCTATTAGTTTATCATAATCAGGACTGGAAGGATCTGTTAAACCAGGAGCATTCCAGTGATGATATAAATTGTGTGTGTATAAACCTAAGCCAATAATAACAAGTAAAATTGCTGCCGCAATTGGTAATACTTTTGCCATTGCTTCAGGCACACGTAAAATAGAGGCAGACCATCCTGCCTGTGCTACATATTGAACCGCTATAAAGAATGTTCCCGACATACATACGCATGCAAAGTAATATCCCATTAGCAGCAGGTTAGCGAAAGTCCGTTCATGCATCGCATGATCAGAAAAGCCATAAGCAATAGATGCTATACCAATAACGATAGCGATTATACTTAAGGTCTTTGCTTTACCTGCAAACTCAAACTGCCCAGTAAAATTATAATTATGAGTTCCCATTTATTCTGCTTTTCTATTGTGTTTTTTGTAATTGTTGAACGTACATCACTACTTTCCATCTCTCATCAGGAGTTAACTGAGAAGCATGTGAGCCCATGTTATTTAAACCGTACATAATGGTATGGTAAATTTTTCCGGCTGATAAGTCTTTCATCATTCCACCACGTGAAGAGGCAGCATCACCATAATAAGAGGGTACACCTGAATATTTTTCAATTTGTACCAGGTGTCCTTTACCATCGCCAGCGTCCCCATGACATGGTCCACAATACACAGTGTAGTATTTCTTACCACTAATCAGATTTTCAGAATTCAATGGTAATGGATTAACTAATTCTGCACCAGCCGCTTCATAACCTTCTTTTGTATTCGCGTACTCGTATTTTACGAATCCAATTGGATCAGTATTTGGAGGTGGTGTCTGTGCAGTTGAACCATTTGCAAAGTTCGGATTTGGCTGATCTGCCCTAAAAGACATAGGCTCATACATATTTGGAGCATACTCCCAACCTGGGCTTTGTTTATTGCGGCATGACGAAAAAGACACAGCTGCAGTCAAAGCAAAAAATGCTATAGATACTATTCTTGTCTTATTCATAGCTAACATACTTCCTTTCATTATATTTTACCTCTAAAGCACCTGCCTCTTTTAATAAATTATCAATTTTTACATGCTCCGCATTTTCTTTTGCATCAATAGCGATGATAAAGCGATCATCTGTTGCGCGAAAGTCCATCACTCTAGGTGCACGTCCTGGAAAAAGGTGTGTAGATGCGTAATACGATCCAACCAATCCAAAAGCACAAAACAAGATGGTTAACTCAAATGTAATCGGAATAAAATCTGCCAAAGGAAAATGTGGTTTTCCACCAATATTAATCGGCCAATCAATTACAGTCGCCCAATAAACGAATGATAACATCGTAATGGTACCTGTTATACCAAAGCAGAATGCCGCAATGTCTAACCTTGAACGTTTAACACCTAACTTGGCTTCGATGCCGTGTATAGGCATAGGCGTATATACATCGTATATCTTAATGTTATTCTCCTGTAACTTGTCAATGCCATGCATCATTTCGTCAGGATCGCCAAAGCTGCCTAATATATAAAGTCGGAGGCCAAGCGGTCTTA
>NZ_JAZQNU010000030.1:0-21315 GCF_045627485.1 Pedobacter sp.
TACCTGGTTCTCAAATTGACATTAAACCTATCCGTGATTACGATATCTACGTAGGTAAAACAATGGAATTCAAAGTTGTTAAGATCAATCACGAATTTAAAAACGTAGTTGTATCTCATAAAATCTTAATTGAAGACGACTTAGAAAGCCAAAAAGTTGAAATCGTTTCTAAACTTGAAAAAGGTCAGGTATTAGAAGGAACTGTTAAAAACATTACAGATTTCGGTGTATTTATCGATTTAGGTGGTGTTGATGGTTTACTTCACATTACTGATATTTCTTGGGGCCGCATAGAGCATCCAAAAGAAGTATTAAGCTTAGATGAGAAAATCAATGTTGTTGTTCTTGACTTTGATGATGAGAAAAAACGTATTGCATTAGGTTTAAAACAATTAACTCCACACCCTTGGGAATCTTTAGATACTAACTTAACTGTTGGTTCAAGAGTGAAAGGTAAAATTGTTACTGTAGCTGATTACGGTGCTTTCTTAGAAATCATTCCTGGTGTTGAAGGTTTAATTCACGTGTCAGAAATGTCATGGTCTCAAAACCTACGCAGCCCACAAGAATTCTTGAAAGTTGGCGATGAAATCGAAGCTGAAGTATTAACTTTAGACAGAGACGAACGCAAAATGAGCTTAGGTATTAAGCAATTAACGCAAGATCCTTGGCAAAATGTTGCTGAAAGATATCCAATCGGAAGCAAACATACTGCAGTAGTTAAAAACATGACTAACTTCGGTGTATTTGTTGAAATTGAAGAAGGAATTGACGGATTAATCCACATTTCTGATCTTTCATGGTCTAAAAAAGTTAACCACCCTAACGAATTCACTAAAGTTGGTGAAACATTAGACGTAGTTGTTCTTGAACTAGACGTAGAAAACCGTAAATTAAGCTTAGGCCACAAACAATTAGAAGAAAACCCATGGGATACTTTTGAAACCATCTTTACAATGGATTCAATTCACCAGGGAACTGTGGTTAAAGTAACTGATAAAGGTGCTGTTATTGCTTTACCTTATGGTGTTGAAGGTTTCGTACCTACAAAACATATGGCTAAAGAAGATGGTACAGTAATTAAAGCTGAAGAAACTAATGATTTCAAAATCATTGAGTTTAACAAAGATGCTAAACGCATTGTTGTTTCTCACGCCCGTATCTGGGAAGAGGCTAAAGCTGAAGCTGTAGCTGAAGAAAGAGCAACTAAGAAAAAAGAAGCTAAAGCATCTAGCACAGCTGTTAAGAAAGTTAAAGATTCAGTTGAGAAATCAACACTTGGAGATTTAGGTGTATTGGCACAGTTGAAACAACAGATGGAAGGTGAAGAAAGCAAAAACAAAGCTAAATAATCTTTAAAGCTGATATATTAAAAAGCATCCCGCTGGTCGGGATGCTTTTTTTTTGCTATTTTATCGACTTCACGAATGAACGAACATGAAAGTTATCTATAATATACTCTTTACCCTGTTTTTCTTCAACTCACTGCAAGCCCAGCTTCCAGACCTTATACCAAACCCTGTTGACATGAAAGCCGGTTTACCTGGCAACCAGTTTACATTAAACAGTGAAACCACTGTGCGCTTAAACGACAGTGCATTCACTCCCTCTGCTACTTACCTTAATAATTTCCTCCAGCAGCATTATAAGCTTGATTTACGAACCGCGGACTCTGCTACAAGCCAGCAGGTTTCAAATGTGATTTCGCTGGTCAGAAGTGCCGGTGAAAATACACAACCCGACGAATACAAACTTAACGTAAGTAACCAAGGTATCATTATACAAGCCAGTACCGATGCTGGTATGTTTTATGGCATTCAAACACTGTTACAGCTCCTTCCAATTGCTGCTCAAGGCAATTATTTTGTGATTCCTGCTGTAGATATTTACGATTTTCCACGTTTTGGCTACAGGGGTATGCACCTTGATGTGAGTCGCCATTTCTTTGACGTCACGTTTGTAAAACGCTATATCGACTACCTTGCCATGCACAAGCTGAATTATTTTCACTGGCACCTAACCGATGACCATGGCTGGCGCATAGAAATTAAAAAACACCCTTTACTTACTGAAGTTGGCGCATGGCGCGATGGATCTATTATTGGCCTTTACCCTGGTAACGGTAATGACGGCATCAGGCATGGGGGATATTATACCCAGGAAGAAATAAAAGAGGTAGTTAAATATGCACAGGACCGATACATAACGGTGATCCCAGAAATAGAGATGCCCGGACACAGTATGGCCGTGCTGGCTGCCTACCCTGAACTAAGTACTACACCCCATTTGCCTAAAAAAGTAGCACAGACCTGGGGTATCTTCAATAAATTTAACAATGTCCTTCTTCCCTCTGAGCAAACTTTTACTTTCTTAGAAGAAGTACTTACAGAGGTAATGGCGCTTTTTCCGTCTCCCTATATCCATATTGGCGGAGATGAATGTGCCAAGATCTGGTGGAAACAAAGTGCCTTTACCCAAAAACTGATGAAGGAGAAAGGACTGAAAGATGAAACCGGTGTGCAAAGTTACTTCATCCACCGCATAGAAGAATTTGTAAACAGTAAAGGGAAGACCATTATTGGCTGGGATGAAATTTTGGATGGCGGCCTTGCGCCCAATGCCATCGTAATGAGCTGGCGCGGCGAAAAAGGAGGCGTTGCAGCAGCCAAACAAAAGCACAAGGTGATTATGGCTCCCGAGAATTTCATGTACTTTAACCACAAGCAATTTTTAAAAGAAGACTCACTCACAGCCCAGCGGTATGTTCCACTTGAAGTGGTTTACCAATATGATCCTATACCCACAGGCTTAACAGAAGCAGAACAAACCTATATCTGGGGTGGTCAGGGTAACCTCTGGACAGAATACATTACTAATCCGGCTAAGGTTGAATACCAGCTTTTTCCACGATTAGATGCGTTAAGTGAAATATTATGGAGTCCTAAAGACAAGCGTAACTACCCTGATTTTAAGCGCCGTTTGAAAACTCAGTTCAAACGTTACGACCTATTGAACATTAATTATCCAAAACGTTATTTGTAGTTTCCAATCATATATCTATATTTGTTTAATCCTTTAGTCAATGCAAAAAAGAACCCTGCTAGACGGAAAAAAATTCCAAATCACAATTAAGCGACTTTGTCACCAATTAATTGAGAGTCATACCGATTTCTCAAAAACCGTATTAATTGGAATACAGCCAAGAGGCAGTTACTTTGCCGACCGTATAAAACAAGAACTTTCAGAAATATTGAACACCCAGTCCCTCAAAAAAGGCAACCTGGATATTACTTTCTTCAGAGATGATTTCCGCCGTAAAGACGGATTGGTTTCTGCAAGCAGCAATACCATTGATTTTATTATTGAGGGAAAAAAAGTGATTCTAATTGATGATGTGCTATGGACTGGCCGCACCATCCGTGCGGCGCTGGATGCCTTATTGGCCTATGGCCGTCCGGCAAAAGTAGAGCTCATGGTATTGATCGACAGGAGATTTTCAAGACATGTACCCATTGAACCAGATTACATCGGTTTACAGGTAGATAGTCTGGACTCACAGCTGGTAAAAGTAAGCTGGAAAGAGACCGAAGGTGAAGACAAAGTAATTTTATTATCAGAAAGAACTAAATAGAAATGGCAGCAGACAGACTATCAACCCGACATCTTTTAGGCATTAAAGATATTACACGGAATGATATTGAATTAATATTCGAAACTGCTGACAATTTTAAGGATGTCATCAACAGACCAATTAAAAGGGTACCGTCATTACGAGACATTACCATTGCCAACATATTTTTCGAAAACTCGACCCGAACCAAACTTTCTTTTGAGCTTGCTGAAAAGCGCTTATCGGCTGATGTAGTTAATTTTGCAGCCTCATCATCTTCGGTGAGCAAGGGCGAAACACTTATCGATACGGTGAATAACATTCTGGCCATGAAAGTAGACATGGTAGTGATGCGTCATCCGTATGCAGGTGCCGGTGTTTTTCTCAGCAAACACATCAATGCTCAAATAGTGAATGCTGGCGACGGCGCACATGAACACCCTACACAGGCTTTACTAGATGCTTATTCAATACGTGAAAAACTGGGTGATGTAGCAGGAAAGAAGGTAGTAATTGTAGGTGATATTCTACACTCCCGTGTAGCCATATCAAATATTCTATGCTTACAGCGCTTAGGTGCTGAGGTAATGGTTTGTGGGCCTACCACACTCATACCAAAATTTATTGGCAGCTTAGGCGTAAAAGTAGAACACGACTTAATGAAAGCCTTAAACTGGTGCGATGTAGCCAATATGTTGCGTATACAGCTGGAACGCCAAGATATAAAATATTTCCCTTCCTTAAGAGAGTATGCAATGATGTATGGATTAACTAAACCGATTCTTGATAGTCTGGACAAAGACATCATCGTGATGCACCCTGGTCCGATTAATCGCGGTGTTGAAATCTCTAGTGATGTTGCCGACAGCAAACAGTCGATTATACTGGAACAAGTAGAAAATGGCGTGGCTGTTAGAATGGCCGTTCTATATCTGCTTGCTGCTCAGCGCGATTAGAACCTCTCCCACATTTTTCATACCAATTATACTAACTTTACGTTAAGAACTGTGTTATTAACACATGTTAATTACTATTGTTAATAAAGCGCTTTAGTATATCTATATTAGTAGCAACCATATTTGAAGAACAAATGCAAAAAAAATACCTTTTTATACCGCTTTTATTAGCAGGAAACTTATCGGCAGGGTACGCACAGCTGAGTCCCTTAGTAAACCTTAATAAAAACTATCAAAGTGGATTGGAATTACTGGATCATGAGAAATACGTTGCTGCGGCCCAACAATTTAAACTGGTAGAACAGTCTCGTCTAAAACCAACTGCACAGCAGAAAAGTAACGCCGAAATATCGTTATTAAAAGAAAATGCAAAATTTTACGCTGCTGTATGTGCATTGGAACTAGGTAACGCTGATGCTGAAAGCCTATTTCAAAAATTTATAGCCGATTATCCGCTAAATCCAAATACTAAGCTGGCCTTTTTTCATGTAGGTAAAGCTTATTTTGCAAATAAGAACTATGTGAAAGCGTTAGAGTGGTTCGAAAAAACTGATCCATCTACCCTTTCTCAGAAACAACGCATAGAATACCAGTTTAAACAAGCTTATGCGTATTTCAAGCAAAACGATATTGAAAAAGCGGAGCCATTATTTGAAGCGGTTAAAAAAGAAAATTCTCAATTTCAGGAAAGTGCTACTTACTACTTTGCCTATATCAATTACTTAAACAAGGAATACAAAACAGCTTTAAGTAATTTTCAAAAACTGGAAGGTTCTCCAACCTATGCAGCGAGTTATCCGTATTATATCACATCGATGTATTACCTTGATGAGCGTTACGATGATGTGATCAGCTACGCCATTCCTGTGTTGAATACCATTCCGCAGGAATACGAAGCTGATATGTTAAGTCTGGTTGCAGCATCTTATTTTGCTAAACAAGATTATGTAAATGCCGAAAAATATTTTCAGCAATACTATTCTAAAAACCAGAACACCACACCAAACAACTTATTTCTGTACCAGTATGGTTATTCTTTATTTGAGCAAAAGAAATACCCCCCTGCGGTAACAGTATTAGAGAAACTAAACAATGATGATGTATACCTTCAAAGCGGGATGTACACATTAGGTCGGACTTTAATAGAGCTCAAAAATAAAGAAAAAGCAAGAAGCGCCTTTTTCAGAGCATCTCGTTTAGAATTCGATAAACCTACACAAGAGGATGCCTGGATCAATTATGCCAAACTTAGCTACGAACTCGACTTTAACCAACAAGCCCTGGAAAGCATTCAGAATTTCCTAAAAGAATTTCCTAGATCAGGCAAAATTAATGAAGCGAAAACTTTGTTAGGCGAGATACTCTTAACGAGCAAAAACTACCAGGCGGCGATTGATATTTTAGAGCCAATTCCTAATAAAACAAAGGAAGCACGTGAGGCCTACCAAAAAGTGACTTATTTCAGAGGCCTTGAGTTTTACAATGAAAGAGCATTCCCAAATGCTTTATCAATGTTTCTACGTTCTGCAAATTTCGCTGAAGACCCGGAAATTACTGCCTTAAGCATGTACTGGAGAGGTGAAGCATCTTATGAACTGCGCAAATTCGGTGAAGCAGTAAAAACTTTTGAAAACTTTTTAGGCATGCCAGCTGCCAAGAAAACGAAGGTATATAACTTCGCAAATTACGCCCTGGCTTATGCTGCTTTCGAAAATGAAAACTATTCAAAGGCTGCTAATTATTTCGAACGCTTTTTAGCAGGAAACGATAAAGAACAAAATACAATAACCGATGCCACTATAAGGCTTGCGGATGCCTATTTCGTAAGCAAAAGTTATAGCAATGCACTGGTAAATTATGATAGGATTATTAGCCAACAAGCGAAAGGGGAAGATTACGCATTATTCCAACGCGGAATGATCCAAGGCCTCCAAGGACAGGATGACGCTAAAATTGCAACCATGGAGAGTGTGTTAAAACAATTTCCTGGTTCTAACTATGCCGACGATGCGGGATTTGAAAGGGCCTACACTTATTTTAACAAAGGTAATTTGGATCAGTCTAAAAACGACCTGATGGCCCTGATCAGGCAGTATCCGAACAGCAGTTATATCCCGCGTGCAATGGTTACAATTGGTTTAGTTCAATATAACCAAAACCAGGATGACGCAGCAGCGGAAACCTTTAAAAAAGTAATTACCGAATACGGCAGCTCGGAAGAAGCCAAACAATCGTTGGAATCCATTAAAAATATTTACCTGGATAAAGGTGATGCCAATGGCTTCATCGCCTATGCTAACACCACTCCTATTGGTAATTACACGGTAGCAGAACAAGACAATATTGTTTTCCAGGCTGGAAACACCCTTTACTTGAAAGGAGATTTCCAAGGTGCTTACGAAGCGATGAACAGTTATTTTGATAAATTTCCCAAAGCCATTAACGATAAGCAAGCTAAGTTTATTAGGGCAGAATCGCTGGTTAAACTAAACCGTCCGGATGAGGCTATTCCAGATTATGATTACATATTAAATGATTGGACCAGTGACTATACCGAACGTTCCTTAGTAAGTATTTCTGAATTATTTTTGAAACAAAAGAAATATAATGAGGCCATAGTTTACCTGAAACGATTAGAAACGACAGCAGATTACAAAGTTCACTATACTTATGCCATCAACAACTTGTTAAAAGCTTATGCTGCTATAAACATGCCGGATGACGTAATTAAATACGTGAAGCTGATTAAAGAAGCCGATAAAACATCGGAAGAAGAAAAACACAGTGCTGATTTGTATGCAGGAAAAGCTTACTTAATAAAAGCAGATACCACACAGGCTGTAAAAGCCTTTACTGAAGTGGTAAATAACACTAAAACTCTAGCAGCGGCAGAAGCCAAGTATAATCTGGCCGAGATTCAATACATGAAAAAAGACTATAAAACGTCACAGAAAACATGTTTTGACTTGATTAACAACATGCCATCATATGATTACTGGGTTGCGAAATCGTTCATTTTACTTGCCGATAATTACCTAGCGCTCAATGATAAGTTACAGGCAAAAAGTACATTATTGAGTCTTATTGACAACTATGAAGGTAAAGATGAAATTGTGGCAACGGCTAAAGAGAAATTAGAAAAAATTAAATAAGTACAGGAAATGAACATTAAGAAAATATTATATACCACGGCGCTATTTGTTAGTGCAGGTACCTTAAGTGTACAGGCACAGGATAAAAAAGCAACGGAGAAAACGACAGAAGATAAAACTATTGCAGAAGAAATTGAGGTGGTTAGGCCTTATAAACCTGTACTTGCTGAAGCTGTTAAATTAAGAAGAAGTCCGGACCTGAATGATGTACAAACTTATAAAGCAAGGTTTAACTACGGTTTAACGAACAGGAGATTAGAGCTAAACTCAGATATTAATAAATTACAGGCTCAACAGGTTGCACAGGAACGTCCGGACACCCTCTTAAACAACTTCCTCAAAGGCGGTTTAGGTACATCGGCAACAACTTTAGCCGAAGCTTATATCAACATTGGCCGCGATGAAGGTTTGCAGGCTGGCGGTTTTTTCAGACATTTTGGTCAGGAAGGTAAATTGAATGGTCAGAAATTTAACCAACAACAGTTAAGTGTTTTTGGCAAAAGTATTATGGACGAGTTTACCTTAAGCGGACGTATCAACTACCAACGTAATGGCTTATACTTTTATGGACAAGATCCAAATGGTTCATTTATAAATGAAAACCCAGAAAAACAAGCGTTCAATTTTATTGAGGCAGAGGGTGAAATTGCAAGTAGCTATACTCCAGATGAAGCTGCTTTAAGTTATGCGGCAAAAATAAACGGTTATGTTTGGAGCGACCGTTTTAATGCTAAAGAAAACTCGGTGGTTTTGAATGGTTACTTAAACAAGAGAATAAGCAGTTTTAATTTAGGCCTTGCCTCTTCCTTAGAAATGGGAAATACGAAAGACCTTAATGTAAATGTGAACAACCACTTGTTGAAGGTTAATCCTTACATCAGGTTGCAGACAAACGGCATTAAAATAAATGCCGGTATTAACCTGGTACAAGAGTTTGGTTCTTTCTCAGAATTGAGAATATTCCCAGCCGTAACCGCAGACCTTACTTTGATTCCTGAATACCTGCAATTATTCGGGGAATTGAAAGGTGATGTAAACCGAAACTCGTTGAAACAGCTTACTGATGATAATCCATTCTTAATGAACAATATCGAAATCCAGAATACAGTGGAGAAGATCAGTTTCACTGGTGGTATTAAAGGTACAGGCGGACCAGGTTTCGGTTACCAGGCAAAAATTTATCATAAAGAGCTGGAGCAATTGCCTTTGTTTGTGAATGACTTTAATAACCCAAGTCAGTTTGACGTAATCTATGATTTCGGTACTACAAAATTGCTAGGTATTGAAGGAGAAATTTCTGTACAAATCAGCAACGCCTTGAAATGGACCGGCCGTATGAACCTGGAGAATTACAAACCAGCTTCGGAAAGAGAAAGCTGGTTTAAACCACAATTGCGTCTTAATTCGAACCTATTGTATCATGTAAACGATAAGTTAAGCTTTAATGCAGCCGTAGTACTTCAGGATGATACTAAAGCAAAATTATATACTGCCCAACCTGCATCGCCTTATATTCTTCCAAACCCTGATACCGAAACTGTTGTGAACGTAAAAGGATTTGTAGATTTCGGCTTAGGTGCAGATTACAAAATCAATAAAAAATTCTCTGCTTTTGTTAAAGCAAACAATATACTAAATAATCAAAACGGAAGATTTTTATACTATCAAGCTATTGGTTTCAACGCCTTTGGTGGCTTAACCTATTCTTTCTAGAAGGTTTAAATAATAATTGGTTGATAGTGAATTAAAATTTATTTTTACCAAAATGGATATATTATCTTACTTAGCTTCACTTATTCAGACGAATAATGAAGTTGGTGTACCCGGGTTGGGGACTTTCGTAAAAAAGAAGTCGCCAGGCCGTTACGACGCCAGCTTACATGCCTTCCTTCCACCAAGTTACCAGTTAGCTTTCGATACGGAAGTACGGGAGGCAAGCTTATTGGCTGCATATGTTAGCAAGCAACATAATTTATCCGAAGCTTCGGCAAACTACCATATTGAGCAGTTTGTTGCACAAGTAAAACAGGACCTGAATGATGATCTGGAGGCGGATGTTAGTCCGCTTGGACGACTGCTCTTAAGCGGCCACTTAATTACGTTTTTGCCAAATGAAGAATTAAACCTTGGTCACCAGTTTTTTGGCCTACCAGCCGTAGCGGAAAAGCAACCAACACCGTTTGACGAAATTCCGCCGGCAGTAACAGAAGCCGTTACGGCAGAAGAGCCGGTAGTTGTGGACAATGTACAGGAGAAGCTGGAAGCGATTGTAATGGAGAATAACATAGAGGAAGAGAATCCGGGCCAATTGCCGGAAGAATCCATTTATGTTGCTGAGCCAGCCGAATTAACAGAAGAACCAATTACTAACCCAATACGGGTTGTTGAAGATCCACCTTTTGTTGAAACACCACCAGTTGCGGAATCACCCGTGGTTATACCACCATTTTCAGCCGAAGAGAAAGAAGTTGTTCCTGAAACGCCTGTTGTTCCTGAAGCACCTGTTGCTCCCATCAAAACACCTGAACCAAAGGTGCCACCGGTCACAAGCGCTAATATACCAGAGGAAGCTGTTAATTACCAAATTGAAGAACAACCTAAACCAACTACCCCCGGCTATTATAAAATAGTGATTGGCGTGTTGTTTTTACTTTGTTTGGCTTTTGGACTTTATATGTTTAAACCGGATTGGTTTAGAAAAGTACATAAAGAAACCATAGCACCGGAACCAACAACTGTTCCCCTTAATGAAAAGCCAACCGTTGTAATTCCCGATACTTTGCCGGAACAACAGGATACCCTTCAACGTGATGCCGCAATTGTAGACACTACCAATGCCATTGTACCGCCGGTAACTAAGATACCTGTCGTAGCTAAGCCGTTAGCTACGACACCCGCAAAGCCAACCGTAATTACTTACGAAGTCATTGCATCGTCTGTATATGGCGAAAAGGCCGCACAGCAGTTTATCACTTCTATGAAGAATAAATGGGGAATCAACGCTAAAATTGTAAGCAAGCTACCAGGAAAGAAAATTAAAATCAGCGTAGGTAGCTACAAAGACGAGAAAACTGCGCGTTTAGAACGTGCTAGATTAGAAGAAAAATTAAAAATACCAGGATTATACATTTATACGAACACAAACAAACCAGACTAATATGATTACATTGTTACAGGGTGCCGGTGATACGGCAAACCAGATTATTGATACAGCAAACATGATGCAACAAGCTGTAACTACCGCACCTCCAGAACTTCACTTTATAGACCTGTTATTTAAAGGTGGATGGGTAATGATCCCACTTGCCGCACTTGCCTTTTTAGGGTTAGTAATTTTTATTGAACGTTACATTACTATTCGCAAGGCGTCGAAAACAGAAACTAACCTGATGCTGCAAATCAAGCAGTACATTCACGACGGACGTTTAGAAAATGCCATTGCACTTTGTCGCAGCAGTCATTCGCCACTAGGCAGAATGCTTGAAAAAGGGCTAAAACGTATCGGCCGCCCTATTAAAGATATTGAAGGAGCGATTGAAAACACCGGAAAACTTGAAGTATCTAAATTGGAAAAAAACATCGGCATATTAGGTATCATTGCCGGTATTGCACCCATGTTAGGTTTCGTGGGAACGATCATTGGTGTAATTACTATTTTCCATGATGTATCCATCAAAGGAGCTATTGAAATTGGAACCATTTCAGGTGGTCTTTACACTAAAATGATTACATCCGCTACTGGTCTAGTTATTGGTATTATTGCCTACGTATTATACCATATTTTAAATATGATGGTAGAAAAAATCATCCTGAGAATGGAAACCGATGCAATTGAGTTTATTGATTTATTAGATGAGCCAGGTAAATAATGAATCTGCGAAAAAGAAATAAAGGAACAGTAGAAGTGCATACTTCAGCATTGAATGACATTATGTTTTTCCTGCTGTTGTTCTTTCTGCTTGCCTCTGCGGTGGTAAACCCGCAGGTAGTGAAATTATTACTACCGAGATCTGAATCAGGGCAACAATCTTCTGCACAAAAAACCGTTACAGTTTCTATAGACGAAAAGCTTAATTACTTCGTTGAGAAGCAACAGGTTACGCTCGACAATCTGCAAAGCGTAGTGGAAAACTTCCAAAGGGACTCACCCGATCTAACCATTGTACTTTATGTGGCCAGGGGTGTTTCCATAGAAAACACAATGCAGGTTTTTGATGTTGCTAACAAGTTAAAACTTAAAGTGGTATTGGCCGTAGAACCTAAAAAATAATGACATACGATCAAGAAGAAAATAATTACCCGAAGGCAGTGATGATCGCAACGATCATCATGGGTATTCTTATTGCGTTAAGCTACTTCATTGTTATTGGCTCTTTCAAGCCTGTTGAAGCCGGTATGGGGGGTATGGTGGTTAATTATGGAACTTCCGTAACAGGAATGGGAACAGATTATACCAGTATTGAAGAACCTTCTGCCGATCCAAATGCCAACGAGAGTGCACCTGATAAAGTTGTGCCTGATCAACCTAATATCCAGGAATCTACTCCCCAAGCAAGCGACAAGGAAATAGTGACTCAGAATACCGAGGAAGCTGTAAGTGTAAGCACCAAGAAAACAACAAGCAACGCTACACCTAGTGCAGCGATAGAAAAGAAACCTGCTGCACCTACGGTGAACCAAAATGCATTATATAAAGGCAAAGCAAACAAAGGCACCGGCCAGGGAGATGGTACTGGTACTACACCTGGAAACCAGGGTAGCGTAAATGGTGATCCTTTAGCCAATAACTATGGCGAAGGTGGCTCTGGCTTTGGAGACACCCCCATCGCTTTAAGACGTTTTACCAACCTGGTTACGCCAAATGACGACGGACAAAAAACCGGAAAAATTGCAGTAAGAATATCCATTAACAAAGAAGGCTTAGTAGTTAACGCCGTTCCTGGTGTTAAAGGGACCACCTTAAACGACAGAGATCTTTGGCAGAAATGCAAAGAGGCTGTTATGGGTGCCCGCCTAAACCAATCTGCCAATGCACCTGATTTACAGGTAGGTGTAGTGGTTTTCAACTTCAAAGTACAATAAGGTTTATTTCAAACCAACTTAATGACTTATTTAGAAACACTCGACTACCTATACACTAAACTACCCATGTTTAGTCGTATAGGTGCTGTCGCCTATAAAAAGGATCTATACAACACCATTGCACTCTGTAATGCTGTAGGTAATCCTCAAACACAATTCAAAGCCATCCACGTGGGCGGTACCAATGGTAAAGGCTCAACTTCGCACATGTTAGCAGCAATATTGCAGCAGGCAGGCTATAAAACCGGACTCTACACCTCCCCTCACCTTAAAGATTTCAGAGAGCGCATCAAAATCAATGGAAATATGGTTTCCAAAAAATTTGTGTGCCAGTTTGTGCAACAGCAGAAAGCCACGATCGAGTCACTCCAGCCTTCATTTTTTGAGGTGACCGTAGCCATGGCCTTCTCTTATTTTGCGGCAGAAAAGGTAGACATTGCAGTAATTGAGGTTGGACTGGGTGGGAGACTGGATTCCACCAATATCATTACACCAGAACTATCTGTAATCACCAACATCAGCCTGGATCATACCAATCTACTTGGCGATACCCTACCGGAGATTGCATTTGAAAAAGCAGGCATTATCAAACCTGGTATACCCGCTGTAATTGGGGAAAGACATGTGGAAACCGATGCGGTTTTCCTTAATAAAGCAAAAGAAACCAACAGTCCCTTAACTTTTGCCGCTGATGAATTAAACCTCACGGAGGTTAAAAATGATGGGCAATACCTAAGTGTTTCTGTGCAACAAGGTACAACGGTTCTATTCAGCAACCTGAAACTTGATCTAACCGGAAGCTACCAGTTAAAAAATGTGCTAACAGTTATTCAGTCAGTTTTAACGCTAAGAGAACTAGGTTACACCATCACCGATAAAGCGGTATATAAAGCCTTGAAAAATGTGAGAAACCTTACCGGTTTACAGGGGCGCTGGCATACCTTACAGCAGTTGCCATTAACCATCTGCGATACTGGTCACAACCTGGCGGGCATTACCGAAGTGATGCAGAATATAGCACATACACCACATAACAATTTGCACATGGTGTTCGGCGTACTTAAAGACAAAGATGTTTCAGGTGTGCTGGCCCCTTTACCAAAACAAGCAACCTATTATTTTACTCAACCCCAGGTAGCACGGGCCCTTCCAGCAGAAATGCTGGCTGAAAAAGCGGCGGCCTTTGAGTTACATGGCAATGTGTATCCTGATGTAAAATTGGCCTGGCAAGCGGCAAAGCAACAAGCCCTTCCCGGCGACCTGATTTTTATTGGTGGAAGTACTTTTGTTGTTGCGGAAGTGATATGATAACTTTACTATTACGTTCCACTATTTGTACTCAGTATTAATACATTTGTTATCTTAAAATATTTGCATGAAGAAATCATTTATACCTGTTGCAGCCCTGCTCATTTTTTGCACGCCACTGTTTGCACAAAAGAAAAACAACAAATCTACTTCTGCCGGTAACTATCCAACTACGGTAGCCCGCCCTAAACTGGTTGTTGGAATGGTGATTGACCAAATGAAATGGGATTACCTTTACCGGTATTACGACCGTTACAGTAATGGTGGTTTTAAAAGACTGGTTAATGATGGTTTTTCTGCAGAAAACACCTACATCTCTTACACCCCAACTTATACCGCTTGTGGGCATGCCAGTGTCTACACCGGATCAGTTCCCGCCATCAATGGTATCATTGGGAATAGTTGGTTTGACCCAAAACTTAGCCGTGATGTTTACTGCACAGAAGACAATGATATGCAAACCGTGGGATCGACATCAAATGCAGGAAAAATGTCGCCTAAAAACATGTTGTCAAACAGCATCACTGATGAGTTAAAACTGGCCACCAATTTTAAAAGTAAAGTGATCGGTATAGCAATGAAGGATCGTGGTGCGATACTTCCAGCCGGCCATTCAGCCGATGGCGCTTATTGGTATGATGGTGCGACAGGAAATTGGATTACCAGTACTTATTACAGAAAAGACCTTCCTGCCTGGATAAACAAATATAACGATTCGAAAGAATCAGACAGGTTTATGTCAACAGACTGGACTACCTTATACCCTATTGAAACCTATACACAAAGTTCTGCTGACGATAACATTTATGAAAGCAGGTTCAAAGACGCAACAAGCAGCGCATTCCCACATCTCCTAAAACCCGCTGTGGGCACTAACTTCGGTTTGATCAGAAGCACTCCTTTCGGTAATACCATGACCCTTGATCTTGCTAAAATTGCTATCGAAGCAGAAGAATTGGGTAAAGATGATATCACAGATTTCCTAGCGGTTAGCTGCTCTTCTACAGATTATGTTGGTCACCAGTTTGGACCAAACTCTATTGAAGCCGAAGACACCTATTTACGTTTAGACAGAGACCTTGAAGCTTTTTTCAACTACCTGGATAAAACCGTTGGTAAAGGAAACTACCTTTTCTTTTTAACTGCTGACCATGGCGCCATTCAAGTACCTGGATTCCTGGTAGAAAATAAAATCCCTGCAGGAAACATTAGCAGTCGCCAGATCTTAAAAGACCTTAACACGTTAATGGAGAAAGACTTCGGGATAAAAAATTCCGCGCTTTCCATCTCAAATAACCAGATTGTATTTAACAAAGCCGCAATCAAAGACGGAAAAGGTGATTACAATGCCATTAAAGCTGCGACCATAGAATTTCTAAGGTATCAGGAAGGAATTATGGATGCCGTGGATTTATCGAACGTGTCCGGCACCACTTTACCAGCGGAGATCAAAAATCGCATTTCAAATGGTTACAACGCCCGGCGCAGTGGTGATGTGTATTTCATATTGAAACCAAACTGGTTCGATGGCGGTAAAACAGGAACATCTCACGGAACCTGGTATGCTTATGATTCACATATCCCATTAGTATTTATGGGCTGGAATGTTAAGCCTGGTAAAACAAACAAAAATTATTATATGAGCGACATTGCATCTACAGTGGCAGCGATGCTACGGATACAAATGCCAAACGGCAATATCGGGGAGCCAATTACCGAGCTTACCAATCAATAAAATTAAAAGCCGCATATCCCTGCGGCTTTTTAATTTTTGTACCTTTACAGACCAGGTATAACCCATTATATGCAAGATACTCAAATCTATAAACCCAAAAATAAAATACGCTTTGTAACGGCTGCAGCCCTATTCGACGGACATGATGCTACAATTAACATCATGCGCAGAATCCTGCAGTCATCCGGTGTCGAAGTGATACACTTAGGTCACAACCGCTCAGTAGAAGAAGTAGTCAATTGTGCCATTCAGGAAGATGTGCAAGGTATTGCCATGACCTCTTATCAAGGTGGACATGTGGAATATTTCAAATATATGTACGACCTGTTGCAGGAACGTGGTGCAACACAAATTAAGATCTTTGCCGGTGGCGGTGGTGTAATCTTGCCTGCAGAAATCAAGGAACTACAGGAATACGGCATTACCCGGATTTACTCTCCTGACGACGGCCGCACCATGGGTTTACAGGGCATGATTAACAACATGCTGGAACAAACTGACTATGTGACCCACAGTTCCATCAATGGCGAATTGGCCAATATACCAGAGGGTGATATCAAAAGCATTGCTGCTGCCATTACTGTGGCAGAGAATGATCCTGAAGGGTCGCAAGGTTTTGTAGCCGAACTAAAAAAACTAACCGATTCCAACCAAGCACCGGTAATTGGCATCACCGGAACAGGTGGGTCAGGTAAATCTTCCCTGGTTGACGAGCTTGTCCGCCGATTTTTAATGGAAGTCCCTGATAAAACGATGGCCATCATCTCTGTAGATCCTTCCAAACGAAAAACTGGTGGTGCGCTCTTAGGCGACCGTATTCGCATGAACGCCATAAACAATCCGCGGATTTATATGCGCTCCCTAGCCACCAGGCAGGCAAACCTTGCGTTATCTAAAAACGTACAGGAAAGTATTGACATTTGTAAAGCCGCAGGTTACGATCTCATCATCGTGGAAACCTCAGGTATCGGCCAATCAGATACAGAAATTACCGAACATTGTGATGTATCCTTATATGTGATGACACCCGAATTTGGGGCAGCAACACAACTGGAAAAGATCGATATGCTCGACTTTGCCGATTTGGTAGCTATTAACAAGTTTGATAAACGCGGCGCATTAGACGCATTACGTGACGTACGTAAACAATACCGCAGAAACCATAACCTTTTTGATGCAGCAGAAGACACCATTCCGGTATTTGGCACCATGGCATCACAGTTCAATGACCCTGGTATGAACAACCTGTTTACTGCTTTAATGGAAAAAATTAAAGAAAAAACAGGTGTTGATTTTAATGCACAAATGAAGATGACGGCTGCACAGTCGGAAAAAATATACATCATTCCACCAGACCGAATCCGTTACCTTGCCGAAATTGCAGAATCAAGTCAGGCCTATAACGAATGGGTTGATACACAATGTACACTGGCCACCAAACTCTATCAACTAAAAGGGGTAATGAAATTAACGGATGATTCAGATCTGCTCAATTCACTACAAGATATATACAACCATCTCGAAGAACAGCAGGACGGCTCCTGCAAACGTTTATTGCGTGAGTGGCCGGCTACGAAAGCTAAATATAAGGAAGACTATTTTGTGTATAAGGTGCGCGATAAAGAAATCAAACAACCTCTATATTATGAATCCTTATCAAAACTAAAAATTCCAAAAGTATCACTTCCCCGTTATGAAAACTGGGGCGATATTTTGCGCTGGTTATTAACAGAAAACGTACCAGGCGAATTCCCTTATGCAGCAGGCGTTTTCCCTTTGAAACGAGAAGGTGAAGACCCTACCCGCATGTTCGCAGGGGAAGGTGGCCCTGAACGTACCAACAAGCGTTTCCACTATGTGTCGCTCGGGCAACCTGCTCACCGTTTATCCACAGCCTTTGATTCGGTAACCCTATACGGTGAAGATCCACACATCAGGCCAGATATCTACGGTAAAATCGGTAACTCGGGGGTAAGCATTGCCACGCTGGATGATGCTAAAAAACTGTATTCAGGATTTGATCTTTGTGCGCCGTCTACATCAGTATCGATGACCATTAACGGCCCTGCGCCTATGTTACTTGGTTTTTTCATGAATGCTGCAATAGACCAGCAATGTGAGAAATATATTATCGAACACGGTTTAATCACAGAAATAGAAGAAAAAATTAATGCCATATACGCCGGTAACGAACGCAACAGACCCGTATACAATGGCGCATTACCTGTTGGAAATAACGGACTAGGCTTAATGCTCCTTGGAGTAACAGGTGATCAGGTGTTACCTGCAGATATTTACGCTAAAATCAAGGCACATGCCATCAGCAGCGTACGTGGCACCGTGCAGGCTGATATATTAAAGGAGGACCAGGCCCAAAACACCTGTATCTTCTCCACAGAGTTTGCCTTACGCATGATGGGCGATATCCAGAAATACTTTATCGACGAAAAAGTAAGGAACTTTTATTCGGTATCCATTTCTGGTTATCACATTGCCGAAGCGGGAGCTAACCCGATATCACAACTTGCTTTTACTTTAAGTAACGGTTTCACATTTGTTGAATACTACTTGAGCCGTGGCATGAACATCGACGATTTTGCGCCTAATCTATCTTTCTTTTTCTCTAACGGCATCGATCCGGAATATTCGGTAATTGGTCGCGTGGCCAGACGCATATGGGCAAAAGCCATTAAGAACAAATACAAAGGAAATGACCGTTCACAAAAACTGAAATACCATATCCAGACATCAGGAAGGTCTTTGCATGCACAGGAAATCGACTTTAATGATATCAGAACTACTTTACAGGCTTTATACGCCATTTACGACAACTGTAACTCCTTACATACAAATGCATACGATGAGGCTATTACAACACCTACAGAGGAGTCTGTAAGAAGAGCAATGGCCATTCAGTTGATCATTAACAGGGAATTAGGTTTAGCCAAAAATGAGAACACATTACAAGGATCATTTATCATTGAAGACTTGACGGATCTGGTTGAAGAAGCCGTGTTGCAAGAATTTAAACGTATTAACGATCGTGGTGGCGTATTAGGAGCCATGGAAACCATGTACCAACGTGGAAAGATCCAGGAGGAAAGTTTATATTATGAAACACTTAAACACAACGGTACCTACCCTATTGTCGGGGTAAATACCTTCCTCAACAAAAATGGCTCGCCAACCATTGTACCTGGTGAAGTAATTCGCGCCACAGAAGAGGAAAAACAATTCCAGATCAATGCACTTGAGGCATTCCAGCAAAGAAATGCAGCTACTGCACCTGCCGCCCTGGCTAATTTACAATTGGCAGCGATCACAGGGAAAAATATATTTGATGCGTTAATGGAAGTAACCAAAATTTGTTCACTCGGACAGATCTCTAATGCACTCTATGAAGTAGGTGGACAATACCGACGAAACATGTAAGCAACAGATTTAATATAACCAGAAAAGGCCTGAATGATTCAGGCCTTTTCTGGTTATATTATGTTTTAGTATTATTTCGAAAAGAAAACGACTATTAAGCGTTAATCCAACTGAATTTATATTCCATAGTTGGATTTTTCATGCGATCTGCAACACGGATTAAACGATCTGGTAACGCCATGATATAATCACGGGCCTTCTCACCAGTAGCATCCAGGTCGCGCATGCCAGCTAAATTCCACTCATCAATTAACTGTTGCATAATCTCCACATAATCGATAGCGGTATACACCCCTAAACGTTGTGCAGCATCTGTAAAGTGACCAAAAGTCTGGCCAATCTTCAAGCCCATCTCTCTTAAGAAATGCGCAGGCATCACAATTTTCTTACGCATCATATCTTCAAAAGCAACCATTGCTTCATTAGGATCTACAGCAAAAATTTGGCTCATAAAGTCCTTATAAGCTTTGGCATGTCTTGCTTCGTCAGAAGCAATTACGCCGCACATTTTTGACAATAAAGTATCACCATCTTTTTTAGCTAAAGAGGCAACCCTTCTGTGCGAAATATTAGTAGCAAGTTCCTGAAAACTTGTATATATAAAGTTACGATAAGGATCATGACCAGTGCCAATATCAAAACCATCAGCTATCAAATATTGAGTAGAAGTTTCAAATTGTTTCATATCAACCCTACCAGATAAATAAAGATACTTATTTAAAAGGTCACCATGACGGTTCTCTTCGGCAGTCCAATGACGGTTCCACTTCATCCAGCCACCTTGCTCACTTTTATCAACACCTTCCACCATCGCTAACCAGGATTCGTAGGTAGGCAAAGCTTCTTCAGTAATGGTATCACCAACTAGAACAGCAACTAAGTCATAAGACAGGTCTTTAGCCTTTTCCTGCAACAATTTTATATCCTGAAAGAATGTATCACTCGAAGAGTCTGGCAAAAAATCAGACGGTTGCCAATTCGTATCAATCGGTTTTAGGTAAGTCTGCATCGTATCAAGCATATAGCCTTCTACGTGAAGCATAACTTCCCTTCTTTTCTCTGCGAAATAACTCATTGTTTGTGTATTTAATTGAACGCAAAGATAGCCAAAATTATTCCATAAAATATGACGGAAATCATTTTGTTTAGGTTACATTATATAGTTATAGGCATTTTATAGCGCAGAATTTAACTACAAGTGATATTATTACAGATAAACCTAATACAGTTGAAAAAACCATATGCAAAAGAGCAACAACTATCCGGAAACCTTACTTAAAATAAAAGGTAATAATGTCCTAAAAAAACTACTTGTAAAACAAGAAAAGCCTGTAGTTTCCTACAGGCTTTCTTTAAGATTTGGCACCGACCTACTCTCCCACGTGTTACCGCAGTACCATCGGCTCTGGTGGGCTTAACTTCTCTGTTCGGAATGGGAAGAGGTGGACACCACCGATATAGGCACCTAAATATTTTTATAGTTATTTAGATCATCTATCTCTCGATATTTATTTTCACTAATATAACGATGACATATTATTGAAAGAAGTTAGTTATGAAGTACAAACAACAGTGTTGCTTGCTTTTGAAAGCTTCGTATGATTAGTATTACTCGACTATGCTGTCACCAGCTTTACATCTGTAACCTATCAACGTAGTAGTCTTCTACGGTCCTATATGGAATTCTCATCTCGTGGCTAGTTTCGTACTTAGATGCTTTCAGCACTTATCTATTCCCAGCGTAGCTACTCTGCAATGCCCCTGGCGGAACAACAGATTCACTAGAGGCTAGTCCAACCCGGTCCTCTCGTACTAAGGTCAGCCCCACTCAAAATTCCTACGCCCACAACAGATAGGGACCGAACTGTCTCGCGACGTTCTGAACCCAGCTCGCGTGCCACTTTAATCGGCGAACAGCCGAACCCTTGGGACCTTCTCCAGCCCCAGGATGTGACGAGCCGACATCGAGGTGCCAAACCACTCCGTCGATATGAGCTCTTGGGAGTGATCAGCCTGTTATCCCCGGAGTACCTTTTATCC
>NZ_JAZQNU010000031.1:0-9280 GCF_045627485.1 Pedobacter sp.
ATCTTGGCGAAAGCTTTCGAAATGCCGGTAACAGAAAAAGAACAGAAAATTGCCAAGAAATCGGTAAGTAAAATATACAACGTAGATTAAAAATAATACATCAGTTATGAGTATAGAAATAAAAGTTCCGCCAGTAGGAGAATCAATTACTGAAGTTGTTTTATCCAGCTGGATAAAAAATGATGGTGACGCAGTTGAAATGGATGAAGTTATTGCTGAGTTAGAATCAGATAAAGCGACATTTGAATTAACTGCTGAGCAAGCGGGAACTTTGAGAACAGTGGCCCAGGAAGGTGATACCCTTGCTATAGGCGCTGTGGTATGTAAAATTGAAGATGGTGGCGCAGCTCCTGCGGCACCGGCAGCAAAAGAAGAAAAAACTGCTGTTGCAGAACAAAAAACTGAAGCTCCGGTAGTAGAAAAAAAGGGTGACAGTTATGCTTCGGGTACTCCATCACCTTCGGCGGGAAAAATTCTTGCTGAAAAGGGAGTAGATCCTGCAGCCGTTAAAGGTACTGGTGTTGATGGTAGAATTACTAAAGAAGATGCCTTAAATGCAGAAAAAGCACAGCCAAAAGCGGCTGCAAAAGCTTCTGCACCAACTCCAGCTGCTGCTCCTGCAGTTGCGGGTTCTAGAAATGAGCGCAGACAAAAAATGACGCCATTACGTAAAACTGTTGCTAAACGTTTAGTAGCGGTAAAAAGTGAGACAGCTATGTTAACTACTTTTAATGAAGTGGATATGAAGCCGATCATGGATTTACGTGGTAAATACAAAGATAAATTCAAAGAAAAATATGGTGTAGGGTTAGGCTTTATGAGCTTCTTTACCAAAGCGGTTTGTGAGGCATTAAAAGACTTCCCTTCTGTTAACGCACGTATTGATGGTGAAGAGTTGGTGTTTAATGATTTCGTTGATGTATCCATTGCCGTTTCTGCACCAAAAGGATTAGTTGTTCCAATTATCCGTAATGCCGAAAGCAAAAGTCTTGCTGAAATAGAGAAAAGTGTGATAGAGTTGGCTACTAAAGCCCGCGACAACAAGTTGTCTATAGATGAAATGACAGGTGGAACGTTTACCATCACTAATGGTGGTGTTTTTGGTTCGATGATGTCTACTCCAATTATTAATTCTCCACAGTCTGCTATCCTGGGAATGCACAATATTATTGAGCGTCCGATTGCGATTAAAGGGGAAGTTGTTGTACGTCCAATGATGTATTTAGCTTTATCATATGATCACCGGATCATTGACGGAAGAGAATCTGTAGGCTTCCTGGTAAGGGTTAAACAATTGTTGGAAGATCCAGCTCGTTTATTATTAGGAGTTTAATTGCCGTTTTGATATAAAAAAAGCGGCCTTTCCATTGGAGAGGCCGCTTTTTTTTTAACTTTTTCTAACCCCACCAGAACCTGATACGGTTTTCTCTACCACGGGGTCTCCAGAATAAAACACATTTCCAGAGCCGGATACTACGGCATTTAACCTCTTATTAGGAGCAACGTAAATCGAGCCGGATCCGCTAACGGTAGTAGATGCAGTTTGAGTCTGCATATCAGAACCCCTGAAGTTGCCTGAGCCCCCAATGGTAATGTTGGCTTCATTGGCTTTACCCTGGATGCTGATGTTGCCAGAGCCACTAACAACTGCCGATAATGATTTTACGTTTGCAGTAGCCCTGATATTTCCTGATCCGCTCACAGTAGTGGCCAGTTCAGAAGTATTAATCTGATTTAGAACATCAATACTTCCTGAACCACTCATGGTAAGGGAGGTTATTCTTTTAGCCGTGATGTAAGCTGTAATGCGGCTATTTCTAAATTTCCTGTTCCATTCTCCCCATTTGTTTTTGGATCTGATGATCAGCACACCGTTTTTCACTTCGGTAATCAGCTCATCAATGGCATCCTGATCACCTTCAAAACGCAGGCTTTCCTTATTTCCGAACTGTACAATGGCTTTAATAGAACCGTTGATGGCAACGCCATCGAAGTTGCTCACGGCTCTTTGCTGGGCGTAGCTCTTGTTTGCAAATGCGGTGCAAACCAGCAGTACCATGACTAAAAATTTAATAGAATGTTTCATAATTATAATTTATAAGGTTAGGGTAACTATAAGACCCAGAAAGTTGAAATTAGTTGCATGCTAACCTAAATAATTTACAAACTTTTTTTTGACAACACGTAGAAGTTCGGATCAACCTTAAAATCAGCCTCTGCTAAATTTTGATCAAGTTTCGTTGTCTTCCACTTAGCTGTTGGTTTAATAAAACTGTATTTGCCTTTTGACAAGGTCACTTTCACCGGCATATCAAATCCTTTTACGGCATTAGTCCATCGGTAGCTCAATTTTCCATCTTTAATTTTATATTCCAACACTGGAATTTCCGTATGACGTAGGTATTGGTCGAACACCTTATCCAGTTTCAGTCCGCTTTGTTTTGCGATATATTGTTCTACCTGTTCGGTAGTTACTGTTTTGTGGTAGAATGTTTTATTCATACCTCTTAGTATATTCCTAAATCGCTCATCGTTATTAATCAATTGTCTGATGGTATGAATCATGTTTGCACCTTTATAATACATGTCACCTGAGCCTTCTTTATTTACTCCGTAATGGCCTATAATCGGCACATCGTTCAGGATATTTTTGCGCACCCCAATAACGTACTCAGCACCCGCCGCCTTACCACTTTGACTTTCTACAAATAATGCTTCAGAATAGTTCGTAAAGCTTTCATGGATCCACATATCAGCAATGTCTTTTGCGGTAATGTTGTTTCCAAACCACTCATGACCACTTTCATGAATAGTAATGAAATCGAAATTCATTCCCCAGCCAGAACCAGATAAATCCCTGCCGGCATAACCTTTTTGGAACTTGTTGCCGTAGGCAACAGCACTTTGATGCTCCATGCCTAAATGAGGCGCATGTACCAGTTTATAGCCATCTTCATAAAATGCGTAAGGACCAAACCAGTGTTCAAAACTCTTGATCATTGGCTTAACATCGGCATCCCAATGCTTTCTGGCTTTGGCGCTATCGGATTTTAATGCCCAGTAGTCCAATGTTAGTTTGCCATTTTCGCCAATAAGTTCATCGGTCCAGTGAGCATAATCGCCAATATAAAAGGTGATGTTATAATTGTTAATAGGATTGCCCACGAACCAGTTGTATTGAGTATAACCATCAGGCTGTTCAACCACGCTGCGCAAGCGGCCGTTAGATACTTCCTTTAAGCCCTTAGGCACGCTCATACTAATCAGCACACTATCTACCTCATCACTCTGATGATCCTTATTTGGCCACCAGCTGCTGGCTCCCAAGCCCTGGCAAGCTACGGTAACCCATGGTTTACCTGCACTGTCTTTTGCGAAAACAAATCCACCGTCCCAGGGTGCTTTTTTTGCAACAATAGGATTCCCTGAATAATATACCGTAAATGTATCCTTACTGCCTTTTTTTATGGTTTCCGGAAAAGTCACAAAAACGGCATTAAATTCTCGGCTAAAAGGTAATTCCTCGCCTTTGTAAACGACTTTTTCTACTTTAAGGTTCTCAAAAAGGTCAAACTGCAATTTTTTAAAATCCTGTGCAGCAGTAAAGGCAAATTCGTTGCTTCCTTGAATGAATCGTTTGTCGATATCGATCTTCACGGTAAGGTGGTAATAGTTGATGTCGTAACAAGTGCGCAGTGGCGTTAATGAGCCTCTTAAACTATCTGCACGAGAAAACGATTCAGGGTTAGGCTTCATCAATTGAGCATTTGCCGATAAGGCGAGAAGGAGTAGCGCTGGAAGCGCAAGTAGTAATCTTTTGAAGAACATGTTATGGTTTTAAAATGGTCACGACCAAGCCAGTCGGGTGGCTTGCATCATGGTAAATACGGTGTGTAGCTTTTTGGAAATCTTTATCGTCGGCCGAATAGATGTCCATGAATTTTTGAGGGTTTCGGTCAGCCAGGGGGAACCAGGAGTTTTGTACCTGCACCATGATCCTGTGGCCTTTTTTAAAGGTATGGCCAACATCAGGGAGTTCATATTTTACCTGTGTTACCTCTTGAGGAACAAAAGGCTCTGGTTTTTCAAAGCTGTTCCTGAATTTTCCACGCATGATTTCTCCGCGTACCAACATCTGGTAGCCACCCATCATCACCTCTTTGGAAAGGGTGGATGTGGCATCTTCAGGATAAACATCAATAAGTTTTACCACATAATCGGCATCGGTGCCTGTGGTGCTAACAAATAAATCGGCAGTAAGCGGACCTGTAAGCGTAATATCTTCGGTAAGAACCTCCGATTGATAAACCTTAACATCGGGTCTGCGGGCAGCAAAACGCTGGTCGTCCACCATGTATTCCCGGGTTCTGCGTTCCTGTACACCATCCTGATAGGGAACCGGGGTATTTGGATCACTTTCATACTCATCAAAGCTGGTAGTCAGCGTAGGTTTGCTAAAGCTTAACCCACCATCTTCATGGAAGTATAACGTTTTCTTTTCAGTAGCTACAGGAGGCCAGGTATCAAAATTTTTCCATTGGTTGCTACCTGTTAAATAGATGGTAGCCTCAGCAAGCTGGTGTTCAGGGGCACCTTTAAGATGATGCATGAAAAATGGGTATTCTATTTTTTCCTGATAGTATGCACTTGTAGGTTGTTCAAAATCAATGTCGCCAAAGCTGGAGCCAGTACTCCTCACCCAGCCTCCATGAAACCAGGGGCCTACCACCAGGTTGTTTTTGGCCTGAGGGTTTTGCTTTTCTATGGCTTCATAAGTTTTGAAAGTCCCGTAAGTGTCTTCGGCATCAAAAAAGCCGCCAACTACAAGAACAGCGGGTTTAACGTCTTTTAAGTGTGTACGTATATTTCTGGCTTTCCAAAAGTCATCATAAGTGCCATGCACCATTAAATCATTCCAGAACTTGATGCTGTCGCCAAAATACTTTTCATTCACATTTTTGAGGGCCCCTACATTTAAAAAGAAACGGTAGTTGTCTTTGATGGGTAGCTGTAGTGGTTTTGGTCTTTGGTCAGGCGTGATCGGTTTAGGTCGTGGTACACCGAAACTGGAGTAAAAATTAAACGCATCGGCAAGCATTAATGCCCCGTTGTGGTGGAAATCATCACCCATAAACCAATCGGTTACTGGCGCCTGTGGCGATACAGCCTTCAACGCGGGGTGCGCTCCCGGTAAGGAGGTGGTAGAATAAAAGCCTGGATAAGATATTCCATATATACCCACTTTGCCGTTATTGTTACTTACATTTTTAATCAGCCAATCAATGGTATCATAGGTATCTGTACTTTCATCAATAGCTTTTTTTCCCTTTTTGCCCGTAAGCTGTGGCCTTACGTCAACAAATTCCCCTTCACTCATCCATTTTCCACGCACATCCTGATAGACATAAATAAAACCCTCCTTTAATAATGCAGAAGACGGGCCAAGCATTGTTTTGAACTGGTCCTCTCCATAGGGTGCTACCGTATAGGGCGTTCTGTTTAATAAAATAGGGTGTTTTTTCTGTTTTGCTGTAGGAATGTAAATTGCAGTAAACAATTTAACGCCATCCCGCATGGGAATCATTCTTTCGATCTTGGTGAAGTTTTGCCTGATGTAGGCTGAATCAGTTTGTTGTGCAAAGGCAGTAAGTCCAAAGAACATGGTCAGGACCTGCAGAAACAGGGTCTTTAATAAGGTCATAGGTTCGAAAGTTTAATAGGCTAAACCTACAAAAAATAGGGCTTAAAGCATATTGTAGATGGTAAAAATATTGGAAGATTGAAAATCCTTGTACCTTTAGAAAAATTATTGCAAACAATGGCACATGGCAGATAAGCGACTATTATCTTTAATTAAATTCGGAATTACCGGCATGTCTGGTATGGTGGTTGATTTCTCTCTTACCTGGTTATTTAAAGACGTGTTGCATGTAAATAAGTTTTTAGCCAATGCCATTGGTTTCAGTGCCGCAGTAATGAGCAACTATTTCATAAACAGGATCTGGACTTTCCAGAATAAGGCGAAAATCAGTAAACAACTGGCCGCTTTTATTACGGTGTCTGTTATCGGTCTATTGCTTAACTCTATGGTGATATACGTTTTCAACAACCTGTTGTTGCTCAATTTTTATCTGAGTAAAGTTATCGCCGTGGGCCTGGTATTCATCTGGAATTTCAGTGCCAATTATTTTTACGTTTTCAAAACTACTAAGGAACAAAATACTGCAGAATTATGATAGAGGAATCGCGGGCCGCGTTAAGGTATAGATGGCTTTATGCATTTATTGGACTCGCTGTCCTGGTTAACTTCAGTGGTTTATGGGTAACCATTATTGGTCCAGACGGAGCACTGTACGCCTCAATTGCCAAGACCATGGCTTTAAATAATAACTTTTCTGACCTTTACGTAGAAGGTAAAGACTGGTTGGATAAACCGCACTTCCCTTTTTGGCTGGCCGCTATTTCCTTTAAAATATTTGGCATAACAACCTGGGCTTACAAACTCCCAGCAATTTTGATGGTGATGGTAGGCGCTTTATATACCTACCTGTTTGCTAAGTCGCTTTACAATAAGGAGATTGGTCTGTGGGCTGTGTTAATTTTGCTCACTGCAGAGCACCTTATACTTTCCAACACTGATGTGCGTGCAGAACCGTACCTCACGGGGCTTATCATTGCCAGTGTATACCATTTTTATAAAAGCTTAGGCAACAAATGGTTTTGGCATTTGGTGGTAGGAAGCCTGTTTGCTGCATTTGCCGTGATGACGAAGGGTATTTTTGCCCTTATCCCTGTATTCGGTGCTATAGCCGGCCATTTAATGATGACCAGACAATGGTCCTTGCTTTTTAATTTTAGGTGGTTAATCGCTGCAGTATTGGTACTGTTGTTTATGTTACCAGAACTTTGGTCTTTATACCTGCAATTTGATGCGCAACCCGATAAAGTTGTCTTTGGTCGAACCGGTGTTTCGGGGTTAAAGTTTTTCTTTTGGGACAGCCAGTTTGGGCGTTTTTTCAATACCGGGCCTATAAAAAAGGCAAATGGCGATCCGTTTTTCTTTCTCCATACCACATTGTGGGCCTTCTTGCCCTGGTGTATACTGTTTTATATTGCTGTGGTAAAATTGATCCGGCAAAACATTGCTCAGCCAAAGACCGCTTATTGGTATAACCTAGGTGGTGCAGCGTTAACTTTTATCATTTTCTCGGTATCTAAATTCCAGCTCCCTCATTACATCACCATAATCTTTCCTTTCTTTGCCATTATTACAGCACAGTACATTTATCAATTACAACCTGTTGGAAAAAGCAAGGTCATCTATTGGATACAGGTAGTGCTGATCTGTCTGATGATGGCAACTATAGGCGTATTAAACTTCTATTTCCTACCTTCGGGGGTGTCAATGGTCGCCATAACCTTCCTTATCCTGGCTGTTGGTTTAATTGTAGCAGTTACTGTAAACCCCAACCTTGGTGTTTATAAAATTTACTTTCAGTCGGCTGCCGTAGCCATATTTGTTAATCTCTATTTTAACTTGATTTACTACCCTGCCTTAACCACTTATCAGGCAGATAGTGAAGCTGCATTTTACCTCAATGCAAATAATCCAGAAAAACTACCTATAGTAAAAGTGGTTAATAGTTACAGTTACGCTATCGACTTTTACAGCAAAGAACCCCTGATTTATTATCGGATAGGAGAGGAGAATAAACTTCCTGAAAGACCATTCCTGATGTTTGGGGAAAGTGAAGCCCTCGGTCAGCTAGGTGCCGAAGGTTTAAATGGCGAGGTGGTAAAAAGCTTTAAAAGATACCCCATCACCAGGGTAAAAGGTGCTTTTCTTAATCACCAGACCCGTGAACAAACCTTAGGTTCATCGCAGCTTATACTTATAAAATAAGAATATATTCTTAACTTTGTTTCACACAAAAAATTTATTTATGCAATACGATGTCGTTGTTATTGGTTCTGGTCCAGGCGGATATGTGAGTGCAATCAGATGCGCTCAACTTGGTTTAAAAACCGCAGTAATAGAGAAATATAAGACTTTTGGAGGCACCTGCCTTAACGTAGGTTGTATTCCATCAAAGGCATTATTAGATTCTTCAGAGCATTTTTACAATGCTTCACATACCTTCGCTACACACGGTATCGACTTGAAAGACCTTCAAGTGAACATGCCACAAATGATTGCCCGTAAAAACGATGTAGTCGCACAAAATACAGCAGGGATCCAATACCTCTTTAAAAAGAATAAGATTGACACTTTCGAAGGTTTAGGATCTTTCATTGATAAAAACACCATTAAAGTAACTCACGAAGATGGTACATCAGAAAACGTTACAGCAAAAAATGTAATTATTGCTACAGGTTCTAAACCAACAGCTCTTCCGTTTTTACCAATTGATAAAAAACGCATTATCACTTCTACTGAAACTTTAAACTTAACTGAAGTACCAAAAACAATGGTTGTGATTGGTGGTGGGGTAATTGGTTTAGAGCTGGGATCGGTATATGCCCGTTTAGGCACTAAAGTTTCAGTTGTAGAATTCTTACCATCTATTATTGCTACGATGGATGCCTCGTTAGGAAAAGAACTTCAGCGGGTATTGAAGAAATCTTTAAATATGGATTTCTACACCAAACACAAAGTTACCGGTGCTACCGTAGAAGGCGAAATCGTTACAGTTACTGCAGAGAATGCTAAAGGTGAAGAAGTAAAACTTGAAGCTGATTACTGCATTGTTGCCGTAGGACGTACTGCATATACTGCGGGATTAGGATTAGAGAACATTGGTATTAAAACGGAAGACCGTGGTAACAAGATACCGGTTAACGAACATCTAGAAACTAGTGTTGAAGGTGTTTATGCCATTGGTGATGTTATTAAAGGTGCTATGCTGGCACATAAGGCAGAAGATGAGGGTGTTTACGTTGCAGAGCGTTTAGCCGGACAGAAACCACATATTAACTACAACCTGATTCCAGGTGTGGTGTATACCTGGCCTGAGGTTGCTTCAGTTGGAGCTACTGAAGAACAACTTAAAGAAAAAGGCACTAAATATAAAGCAGGATCTTTCCCTTTTAAAGCCAGTGGACGTGCTAAAGCCAGCATGGATACAGATGGATTTGTAAAAGTACTTGCTGATGCGACCACTGACGAAATCCTTGGGGTACATATTATCGGCCCGCGTGCTGCTGATATGATTGCTGAAGCTGTTGTTGCAAAAGGAAAATCAATTACATTAGAACCTATGAATTCATTTGATAGAAAAAT
>NZ_JAZQNU010000032.1:0-15839 GCF_045627485.1 Pedobacter sp.
AAGGGGGTGAATTTGTTGGTAAAAAAAATGATGTTAGATTACATCTTTCAATTTTGCATCAAAGTGTGTTTTCAGATTGGTGCAGAGAATATCCGCTCTCAAACAGCTATTGGTCGCTTAAACGCAGTTAAAGTCGATGAAATGGTGGTTGTTTACTTTGGCGAATTACCAATGCTTAATTTTGTATACCAAATTGAAAGAGAAGATTGGTACAACACTATACTCCGATTATGAGTGATGATCTGTAGACTAATGACAAACACTGGCCTGTTACCTACAGCTGTTATGTGGTAATGGAATGCCTTTTTTTGACGCTGAGATAATTCAAACAATAGAACTGAATACTAATATAATTATAGATATTTTTGTCCAAAATATAATGCATTTGAGAACAGACCTTTTTCTTGTTACCCCGCCCTTTACCCAATTAAACACTCCTTATCCTGCTACTGCGTATATCAAAGGTTTTTTGAATATAAAAAACATATCATCCACACAGGCAGACTTAGGTATTGAAGTAATATTGGCCTTATTTTCAAGGGAAGGGTTGAAGAAACTTTTCGGCCAGGTCGATACTAAGACTGCTATATTCAAAAGCCTTAATGCTAAACGAATTTACGCATTAAGGAATGAGTATATCAAAACCATCGATGCGGTAATTTCCTTTTTACAGGGTAAAAACCCAACGCTGGCCTTACAGATTTGTCAGGAAGATTTTTTACCTGAAGCTTCACGCTTTGCCCAGTTGGAAGAATTGGATTGGGCGTTCGGCTCCATGGGTATACAAGATAAGGGAAAACATTTGGCTACGTTGTACCTTGAGGACCTATCAGATTTCATCGTGGAATGTGTTGATCAAAACTTTGGTTTCAGTCGTTATGCCGAGAAGTTAGGCAGAAGCGCCAACTCATTTGATGAACTATATGAGGTCCTAAATAAGGATTATACCTATATAGATCATATTTTGATGGATATTCTGGAGTCAAGAATATCCATTATTCAACCTAAGATTTTTCTAATTACGGTTCCTTTTCCAGGTAATTTATATGCTGCATTCCGCTGTGCGCAATACGTAAAAAGACATTATCCTCATGTTAAAATAGCTATGGGCGGTGGTTTTGCCAATACAGAATTACGTTCCTTATCCGACAAGCGGGTGTTCGAATACTTCGACTACATTTCTCTGGACGACGGTGAATTGCCAATTGAATTGCTTCACCAGGCGGTAACGAACGAAGGGGCCTTCCATCTCTACAAACGAACTTTCATGCTCGAAAACGGAGCGGTGGTATACAATAACGATGCGTTAAGAAGTGATTACAAGCAAAGCGATGTAGGAACACCCGACTATAGCGACTTACATTTGGATAAGTACATTTCAGTAATCGAAATTGTTAATCCCATGCACAGGATGTGGAGCGATGGCCGTTGGAACAAGCTGACCATGGCGCATGGCTGTTACTGGGGCAAGTGTACTTTTTGTGATATTTCCTTAGATTACATCAAGGTTTATGAACCAGTTGCGGCTAAACTGATTGTTGACCGGATGGAAGCTTTAGCTGAACAAACCGGGCAGAATGGCTTTCACTTCGTGGATGAGGCTGCACCACCGGCCTTAATGCGGGAAGTTGCCTTAGAGATACTCAGGCGTGAAATTTCAGTAAGTTGGTGGACCAATATTCGCTTTGAAAAAAGCTTTACCAGAGATTTATGCCTGTTGCTGAAAGCCTCAGGCTGTATTGCTGTTTCTGGTGGATTGGAAGTAGCCTCAGACCGGCTATTAAAGCTCATCGACAAAGGTGTTTCTGTTGAACAGGTTGCCCAGGTTACCCGTAATTTAACGGAAGCTGGAGTGTTGGTGCATGCCTACCTGATGTATGGGTATCCCACGCAGACCGTTCAGGAAACGGTAGATAGTCTGGAAATGGTAAGGCAACTGTTCGAAGCAGGCGTATTACAATCAGGTTTCTGGCATCAGTTTGCCATGACAGCCCATAGCCCGGTGGGTCTTTATCCAGAGAAATTTGGTGTGGTAAAAGAAACGGAATCGATAGGAACCTTTGCAAATAATGACATTAATTTCATCGATAAAACAGGAATAGACCATGATAAGTTTAGTTATGGCTTAAAAAAATCCCTTTTTAACTACATGCATGGCATTTGCCTGGATTATAAATTACAGGACTGGTTTGATTTTAAAATACCAAAAGTAACCGTACCGGCTGATCATATCAGGAGAGCGTTAAAAGAAGAAAGTAAATTTGATACTAAACCCACGGCAAAAGTGGTCTGGCTGGGTGGAATACCCGTAACAACAACTTTTGCAAAGTCAAAAAAAGGACAGACATTCGAGTCTATGGTATTAACCTTCCACGATAAAAAAGAAACCTTCACCCTCCAGACCAGTAAATCGGAAGGGGAGTGGTTGCTATCCATATTACCAAAAGTAGCTGTAGTCAATACGCAGGTTTATACTTTCCAGCAACTTAAAGCTGACTTTGAGGCGACCATGGAACATTTCGAATTGTTCTGGTATTCAAAAACAATCAATACCTTAAGGGATTTCGGATTATTGGTTTTATAATAAACCTGGCTAAATAAATCTTTTTTACCTTTCGTAATGACCACACTGACTGCATCAACTATTTACCGAAACTGTTCCGGTTTTAGTTTTAGTGCTGCATTTTCAGTGATTTGTTCTATTCGCTTTTGTCTGGTTTCGGGCCTTTTCGCCAACACTACCCACTGCAACATAGATTTCTTAACCGACTTACTTAAACTTAAAAAGAATTCTTTTGAATCCGGCTTGGCTTTAAAGGAGGCTTCCAGATCTTCGGGAATTTTAAGATCTTCAACATCGTCCAGTATGGTCCAGGAGCCATTTTGCTTAGCTATTTCAATGCTTTCATAGCCTGCTGGCATCATGAGCTGCGCTTCAATCAACTGCTCTACTTTCGCCTTATTGATCTTTGACCAGTTGCTTTTTGGCTTTCGCCTGCAAAAAAACTGAATGTACTTCTCTTCATCTAATGGCCTTGCGGTACTATCTATCCAGCCAAAACAGAGGGCCTCATCTACAGCCCGGCTCCAGGTAATGCTTGATTTACCCGAATTCTTTTTATAATATACCAGCCAGACGGATTGTTTAGATCGATGGTTTTTCAATAACCATTGTCGCCATTCTTGCTGGTTTGCCGGGCAAAATGTTTCAGGTTCTATTCTCTCCATGTATTGTGAGTTCAGATTTGGATTAGCTAATGATTGATCTTAGAATTTGGTAAAAGTTAAACCGCAAATATATATTGGATGTGTGACAGCCCTATGTCAACATTGGGAGAATGTGGTGTCTATTCCTTAACTTCAGCAATGACCTTAATTGGGTGTTTGGTTCGGTAAGACTTTGTGGGAAAGTTCCGGTAGGCGCTACGATTTCTCCGCCCATAGTTTGAGCTATATCCAGGCGTTATGAGGTCGCCATTTTTTAAATTTGCTTTGCTGCCATGATAAAGTGTAGCGTGCTCCATATTTTCCCCCTGGATAACCTATCAATCGATACTAAAATAACTAATTTTTAGAATAATGAAGATTAATGCATTGCAAATATGATCCCACACGATATGGAACCTTGATTTACAAAATTACATTTATTCTTTAAAGTCCTTTTTTGTTCTGTTTGAGATCGTTAGCTTTATTGTAACCAAGTATATCTATAACCTCTCATGCAAAAGAACGTAGTCTTCACCAGCGCTGTGCTATTTGTGCTCTGTATTGTAGTGTCATTACAACTATTTGGTAAAAAGCCAGATTTAGGTTTTAACACCTTTACATCTAAAGATGGTCTGTCGTCCAATACCGTAACTGCCATTATTAAGGATCATTTAGGATTTTTGTGGATAGCTACTGAAGATGGACTTAACCGTTTTGATGGGACTTCGTTTAAAGTTTACCGGCATATAAGTAAAAACTCATCTTCATTGCCCACCAACCATGTAACTGCGCTATTTGAGGATTCGGACGGTACGTTATGGATTGGAACCAATGGAGGATCAGTTAGCATTTATGACCGGAATAAAGATGAATTTATAGAACTTGGGAAATATAATAAGGAACAAATAGGGGTTGCAGCAAATTCCATTACTGAAGACCACAAAGGGGATATCTGGGTGGCTTCCTATAGTGGTTTATATGTGATAAACCGCAAGACCCGCGTCATCAAAAGGATTTATCAACAGCGTAATTTTTCCGGCAGTCTCCAGACCAATACCATCATTTCCATATACAATGACTCCAGGAATGTCATGTGGGTAGGGACGGATGCCGGGTTATACCGCTACAACAGGGAGCGAGAAAGCTTTACACGGTTTTTATATACCGCCCAGGGACCAAAAATGCAACTTTCCGCATTTGTATTATCACTTAGTGAGGATAAGAAAGGACGTATTCTGGTTGCCACGCAGGGAGGCTTACATGTACTTACACCTGAAGGAGAAAAAATAAAAACGTTCAATCAGCTCAGCCCAGCCCATGTCAGGATTAGCAACGACATCGTATATACGGTTAAAGTGGCAAAAAACGGACTGGTGTGGCTGGGTACTGAAGACGGCCTAAACCTTCTGAGTATTGACAGTAGTGTGGTGTACCAGTACCGCGCAGATCGGCGAATTAGAAGTAGTCTGAAAGCGAAATCTATACGTGCAGTTTGTTTCGGTGATGATGGCATATCCTGGGTGGGAACCTTTCAGGGAGGCATTAGTAAATTTGATCCAAATTATACAAATTTTAAACGGGTAGAAAGTAATCCTTTTTATACCAAAGGGCTTAGTGCACCTGTAGTAACCTCCTTTGCCGAATATCCGGGCAAAGGTGTGTTTGTTGGTACAGATGGTGGCGGAGTCGATCTATTCCAACTCGCTAATGGGATATTCACGCCAAATAAGATTTTGCCTGATCGACGGTCAGCAAGTGGCCAGCCGTTCTCGGTGCTGGCACTGGAAATGACCAGGAAAAATGAACTATGGGTAGGGACCTATCTGGATGGCGTTTACATTGTCAATCTGGCAACAGGGAATCGCAAACACCTGGTGAAGGGAAATGGGGCTGAACATTTAAATTTTAATGATGTTTTTTGTATTCGGGAGGATAAAAAAGGGGTTGTTTGGATAGGTACCAATGGCGGAGGAATTAATTTATACGACCCAAAAAGTGGACTTGTCGAAAAGCTTATCCCTAATCCGGCTAATGCCTTTGATCCTTATACGCCTTCACACCTGGTGATCAGAGCACTGGAAGAAGACCGTGATGGTAACATGTGGATCGGTACTTATGGTGGTGGCATATCCGTTAGGAATCCGCAGACCGAAAGATTTACTTTCTATTCAAAAATTAACAATGGTCTTCCTAGCGATTACATTACCAGTATATACGAAGATAAAAAGGGCAATATCTGGGTTGGAACCTATGGTGGTGGTTTAAACTTACTGAATAAAAAGACAGGGCGGTTTACCAGTTTTTCCATGAAGGAAGGTCTTGCAAATGATGACATTCAAAAAATTGTTGAAGACAAAACCGGGAAACTATGGGTAAGTACAAATGCCGGTATTAGCAGTTTTGATCCGGTGATTAGAAAGTTTAAGAACTACACTCATCATAACGGATTGCAAAATAGTCCTTTTGTGCTTGGTGCCGGCATTTGTTTGCCTGATGGAACGGTATTTTTTGGTGGACAGGAAGGGTTCAATTACTTCGAACCGTCCATGTTGAGAATGAATCGAAACGTGCCTTCTGTTGTACTGACAAACCTGACTGTAAATAGCCTACCCGTGATTCCATCGGATGATGGGCCATTGAAACAAACTTTATTGTTGGCTAAGCAGATTGATCTCAAACACAGGGATAATTTCTCCATTAGCTTTGTGGCTTTAAATTATACCGTATCTGAACAAAACCGCTATGAGTACCGCCTTGAGGGAGTAGATGAAGAATGGGTAGTTGCGGGAAAAGAGCATACCGCTTATTATACAAACTTAGATCCGGGTATCTATAAGTTTCAAGTGCGGGCCAGTAATAATGATGGTGTATGGAACCGCGAAGGACGAACGATAAACATTCATATTTCACCTCCGTTCTGGCGTACTACTTATGCGTATATCTTCTACTTAGCAAGTATTTTTGGCGTTATTTTAGGCTTGCGGTATCGGGGGATTAAGAAAATGGAAATGAAGTTTGCCCTCGAAAAGGAACGTATTGAAGCCAGGCAACTGATAGAACAGGAGCGGCGTCATGCTGAACATCTGCACCAGATGGATTTAATGAAAATTAAGTTTCTAACAAACCTAAGCCATGAGTTCAGAACACCACTATCGCTGATTGTAGGACCGGTGGAAACGCTTTTGGAACAAATCAAAGAACCCGGGCAGTCCCGTCAATTGGGTATGATTAAGCGCAATGGTCGCAGGTTAATGAACCTGGTCAATCAGTTGCTTGATTTCAGAAAAATGGAAGAGCAGGAACTAAAGTTGCACCTTGCCTGTGGCGATATTATTTCCTTTATCAGGGATTCCACAGATTCTTTCAGGGACGTGGCCTTAAGAAAAAAGATTGTATATACATTCTGCTCAAATATTCCCAGCGCTTTTGTGCAGTTTGATCACGATAAAATTGAGCGCATCTTATTTAATCTACTATCCAATGCATTTAAGTTTACACCGGAGTGCGGGGTTATTCAAGTTAAGATAACAGCGCACGGACCTCTGGAAACTGAAAGCAGGTTATTGTTGGATATGGAAATCTGTGACTCAGGAATTGGTATTCCCCAGGAGTCACAGCAACACCTGTTCGAACGTTTCTTTCAGCATGATGCAGGTATAACAGTGCTTAACCAGGGCGCAGGCATAGGTTTGTCTATTGTTAAAGAGTTCGTTAAGATGCATTGTGGATCTATTAGGTTAAAAAGCCTGCCAGGTAAGGGCAGCAGTTTTATTGTTTCGATCCCATTTGCCAGATCAGAAGCGGAGCGTTTGGTGGTTGATGGCCCGGAAAGTCAAAATGACATGGGAGAAGAATTTGGCTTGATAAATCAGGTTGCTGAACCAAACCATTCAGGATCAATACCATCCTTACTTATCGTTGAGGATGACGATGACTTCAGATTTTACCTAAAAGATAACTTGAAGTCGCAGTACCGAATATATGAGGCTGCAGATGGTAAGGAAGGCTGGCAGCGTGCGCTCTCTCTCCACCCGAACATCATCGTATGCGATGTAAATATGCCCGTGATGACCGGTATTGAACTAAGTCGCAAACTTAAGGCTGACAAAAGAACTTCTCATATCCCCGTGGTGTTGTTAACAGCATCAAGAGGTGAAGATGAACAATTAAGCGGTCTTGAATCCGGAGCCAATGACTACATGACCAAGCCATTTAATTTTGCAGTATTAAATGTAAAGTTAAAGAACCTCCTTGCACAAAATCAACAGTTGAAAGATACTTATGTGAAGCAGGTAAAAGTATTACCTACAACCGCGGAAATAGCATCGGAAAGTGGCAAATTTATCAATTCGGTTCTTACCTACATAGAGGACAACCTACACAACCCTCAGCTCTCCGTAGAAGCGATGGCGCGTATGCTGCATATGAGCAGGGCTTCTCTATACACTAAGGTTCTGGAGATTACAGGCTTAAGTCCGGTAGAATTTATCAGGTCTGTAAAGCTCGAAAAGGCTATTGTTTTACTGGAGCAAAGCGACCTAAGTATTGCACAGATTGCCTACCAGGTTGGATTCTCCACGCCGAATTATTTCGCCAGGTCGTTTAAAGCTAAATATAATATGGCACCATCAGAATATATCACGAATAAACGAAGGATGCAGCATGCGGAATAAGGGGTCAAAAAAAAGGCGTATAAAGATCGTTATCTCTATACGCCGCTAATAAAAGTAAACTACCTAATTATTCATCGCATTTCCCGTTAAATTTTTATTATTATCGAGTTCGGCCTGAGGAAAAGGATAGTAGGTGGCCCTTTCTGTCCAGCCAAGTTTTTTTAAAGGCTCCAACCATTGCGGATCGGCTGAACCCCAGCGTAATAAATCAAAGTACCTTAAATACTCTCCGGTGAACTCCACGTATCTTTCATGAGCAATAATGTTCTTGATATTGTTTAACCGCACACCGTTGATGGTGATATCTTGAGCCAACAGGGCATCAACTGTTGGAATAGTACCTGGTGCTTTCTGATACCATAGGTGTGGCTGCTCAGATGGCACAATATTGTTTGCACGTTTTCTCACCATATCTATATAGGTTTTTGCACCTGCAACATCACCTTTTTCATTTAAACATTCAGCATACATCAATAAGACATCAGCATAACGAAGCAGGCGATCATTATTGTCATTATCAAAATCAGGAATTTGTACATCAGGGCAATATTTGCGTGTGCCGTATAGGTTCTTATTGGTAGCTAGGTTTTTCATCCAATCATCATACTTAGTTACCTTACCGTCAAGCTGGGTATAGTAAGCCCCGTTATCACACCAAAGTGTCATGTATTTCCGTGGGTCGCCAGGTTCAAATTCATCATAGGTTTTTTTATTAGGCGCAAGGTTCCACCATGATCCTCCAGTTCCATCAAACATGCCGATCTCTTGCCAGCGCCAGGAGTCGGATAAGTCATCACCAAGCCAGCTCGGGCCGTTATGCATCTGAATTTCAAATACCGACTCGGAGTTGTTCTCCGTAGTTCCTAAAAAATTATGTCTGAACTGATCAACAAGTCTATACTCCCCGCTTTCAATCACGCTTCTCAATGCCGCTTCGGCTTCAGCGAATTGGGCTCGCTGTCCCTGCTCAAGTATTGGACGGTACAAATAAGCCTTTGCTAAATAAGACTGGGCAGCACCCTTTGTTGCCCTTCCAATAAAACTCTGGTTGGCATAGAGTGCACTTCTTACGGGAAGCAATTCCTCTGCTCTTTTAAAATCGCTGATAATAAGTGCATAAATCTGACCTTTGGCTGAATTTGTTGGATAATAATCGGCGTCTGATGCCGAGGGCTTGTCGATGAGGGGAATTGTTTCTCCAAATAAGTTAGCCAGGTGTAAATAATGTAAACCTCTTAAAAAATGAGCTTCTCCCAACAATCTGTTTTTACGTTGTTCGTCTATATCTCCTTCAAAGGTCGTGATTTTATCAATAGCCTGATTAGAAGCTGCTACACCATTCCATAGATCTTTCCAGGTTCCTGAGGCCATGCCGTCGCTGGCAGGCGTATTGTAAGTGTCCTGATACATGGGTTCCCATTTGAATGTATGATCAAAATCATCACCAGGAGCAAGAAGCTCGTAATACAAAGAGCGCCCGTAGCCCCCCTGAACCCTTCCAATTAGGGCTTGGTAGGCAGGAATCACCGAGGCCTCTAATTGTTCGGCAGTTTTGTAATAAATGTCTGTAGACAATTCCTGTGGATTTTCGAGATCCAGGTTTGGCTTACAACCTGCAGAAAGCAGGAGGGTAAGCGCAATGATATTTCCAAATTTTACTATCGTCTTCATGGTGAAAAATTATAAGGTAAATTGCAATCCTAAAAAGAACTCTTTTGAATTGGGAAAGGTCCGTCCCCATGGTCTCTGCGCATCTATACCACGACTTAAATTGTATCTGGTATCATCTGATCCCACCTCAGGATCGTAACCAGAGTACTTGGTAAACGTAAGTAGGTTTTTAGCGCCAACATAGATACGGAAGCGATCAATGTTCAGCTTTTTCGAAAATTGTTCCGGGAAAGTATAGCCCAGGTTCAACGTCTTTAAGCGGAGGTAGGAGCCATCTTCAATAAAGCGGCTTGAAGCGCGTAGGTTTTGATTGGGATCTCCCAAAACCGCACGTGGAATATCTGTATCAACATTCCTCGGATATTGCGTTGTTATACCAGATACAGGATTTGTGAAAGCAACATCCTCTGCACGGTAACGGTCAAGCGTAGTGGCAAAGTTGTTATAATAGTGATACATTCCTTCTCCCCAATACTTACTGTTATTGTAAATTTCACTGCCTTGAACACCCTGCCAAATCATGGAGAAGTCAAGTGTACCAAATTTTGCAGCGTAGCTAGCATCGAAAACAAAACCATAACTGAAGTCTGGAATGGGGCTTCCAATAAACGATTTGTCACGATCATTTAATGCATTGTCGCCATCCAGATCTCTAAATCTAATATCACCCAGGGCGGCATTAGGTGCAAAGGCTCTGTCCTGTTCAAGCTGGGCAGCAGAAGTGTACAGTCCGTCGGTTACATAACCCCAGAATTCACCAACCGAACGACCTACTGCAGTTCTCGTAACATTTTCTCCACCAGGATTCACAGTTCCAAATAGTATTTCATTGTTGTTACCAAGGCTTAGTACTTCGTTATCTACCAACGATAAGTTTGCAGAAGCAGAGTAGCTAAATCGCTGCCCACCATTTTTATAAGTAGCCAATATGTCCCAACCTCGGTTTCTGATGCTTCCTGCATTTAATATTGGGAAATTATCGATGTAGCCAGCCACGTAAGAAATAGGCACGTTAACCAGCATATCTTCAGTCTTTTTATTGTAGTAATCTACAGTAAATGACACTTTATTATCAAACATGGTAAGGTCAATTCCCAAATCTGTTGAATATTGACTTTCCCACTTCACGTTTGGATTAGATGGTGTAAGAGGAAGTCCTCCAGTAACCATCACGTCATTAAAGTAGTACCATACCCGATCAAAACTTACCGTTCTCTGGTATTGGTATTGTGCGATATCTGAATTACCAAGCACACCATAACTACCTCTTAATTTCAGGTCGTTAATGAAGGTGACATCTTTCATGAAATTCTCTTGACTCACGCGCCATCCGGCTGAGATAGATGGAAAGTTTCCGTAACGATACGACTCACTAAAATTTGCGGAACCGTCGCGACGGAAGTTTAAGGTGAGCAGGTATTTGCTGTCATAGCTATAATTGACACGCCCCAGCATGGAATACATGGCAAATTGTCCAACACCGGAACCCACTATTCTGGAGGAAGCTAAGGTTGACTGACCAAGCATCAGTAACTCCGGACTAGGGAGTGCTCTTGCGCCTGCATTTACCGCCTTATACCTTGACTCCTCAGAAGTAATACCAACGATTGCGCTTATATTATGTTTTCCGATCTCTTTGTCGTAAGACAAAGTGTTTTCAAGCAGCCACCTGTTATTTTGGTTGCTGGAAATATTAAGTTCATCCGGGTCATGATTCTGATACTGACCAACAGAGTATGCAGAAATATATCCCTGATTTCTTGCCCTGTTCATGTCAATTCCTAAGTTTGCCCTGTATTTTAAACCGGGTAATATCTCGTAGGAAGCCCAAACATTTCCGTTAACGAATAGAGATTCGCTATTATTTTCATTGAGGTAGGCATTGGCAAGTGCACTGGCAACGTCGGTTCCGTTTCCGGCGCCTGCGAAACCTGTAGTGCTATTTTCATCGTAAATAGGTAATGTGGATGACCATCTCTGTGCATCGATCAGATTTTTGTCACTCCACGTACGGCTATTGTAATTTATGGTAACCGTTTCTCCAACCTTTAATTTGCCTTTAGTAAAGTCTGATATAAATTGCATACCATAGTTTTTGGATCCATCGCGTATTAAAATTGGTTTATCAGTGGAGTAAATGCCATTCACACGAAAAGTAGCTTTTTCTGAACCGCCGCTGATGGATAGGTTGTGTTTTTGGTAGAAACCATTGCGGAGCAATGCATCAACCATATTGTAGCCTTCACCTATTGCAGCAGGATTTGAAAATGCGGCGAGGTAATCCGTCCTGGTAGGGTTCTGGTTGTACATCTCCTCATTAATCAGTTCTGCCAATTGCTGTCCGTTGAGCATGTCTACGTTGTTCGATATAGACTTAGTACCCCCATAACCGAAGTAGTCTATTTTTACGTCTCCCGCAACACCACGTTTAGTGGTGATTAAAATTACTCCGTTTGCACCTCTGGAACCATAAATGGCACTTGAAGCGGCATCCTTCAGGATTTGGATACTTGCAATGTTGTTATCGTCAGGTATAGCGCCTCCAATCATTCCGTCCACCACATATAGCGGGTCGGTGTTGTTGATGGATCCCACACCACGAATCCTTATTGTACCAGAATTTACCTGAACCCCGGGCACTGTACTTTGTAAAGCCGCTTGAAAGCCGCCTGGTACTTTCAACAGGTCCTTGGTGTCTACTGTAGCAATAGACGAAGTCAGATCCACTTTCCTTTGTGTACCGTAACCGATAACCACAATTTCCTCAAGATCACTTTCTCCAGCAGAAAGCTGAACATCAATGACCTTCCTGCCATTCACAGGTACTTCCTGTGCAGCGAATCCAACACTTACGAATTCAAGCACAGCTGTGGTGGTGGTTTTGATCTGGTATTTTCCATCCGAATCAGACATGGTGCCTGTTCGGGTACCCTTAACTTTAATACTTACTCCAGGCATAACACCGGAAGCATCTCTTATTGTACCACTAACCGTGATTTCATCGCTCTGTGCTTTCACCATATAAGGAAAAAGCATCATGAGCATGACCAGGAGGGCAGCAAGGGTAGTGCCTAAGTTTGGTTTAAGTTTTAACATAGTTTTATTTGATTGAATTTTTGTCGTTTGATTAATTTGGTTTTCTGAGGTTATGCTCAACCGTCCCGAACCTGGAAGCAGGAGATTAGCATGGAAACAATTTGATTGATCATCATTTTGAGATATTTGGACGAATGCCTGTGGAAAGAATTATTGTTTAAATACCCAGTGATCAAAGTTGAAGAGCTTTCTACCGGAGATGATATTGTGGCTTTTGAAAACGAAGTAGAGGTCATGTACACCCGTGACCTTCACGTCGATATTTTTATTAAGCGTTTTCCATGAATCCCAGCCACCTGTTCGAGGAACATTTATGGAAGCTAATGTTGGCCCTTTAAGGCTGTCGACATGTACTTCAAGAATTCCACCATCCAGTCCTGCTGCAAGTGTAGCCGTGAAAATTTTTGGAGAGGTGGAACCGAAATCGACTGATCGTACCTTGATATGGCCACCTGTACGGATGTCGGTTACATAAACGCCAACTTTTTCATCCTGACGAGTAGTGCATTTTTCAGCCCAGGCAATCGTTTCCGCCTCGGTACGGGAGTAAGGATTAAGTATTGCAACAGGCTGAACGCCTTTTTTAGACATGGTAATGAGGGGTATAGAGCCGTCAGGATTGTAATTAAATTCTTCGATAGCGGTGGCTCGCCCATAACTTCCCCCGCCGGGAAGTAAACCTGTATGGTAAAAAAGGTAAGACTTCCCTTTAAAATCAATAATACCACCATGATTGGTAAAACTGTTTGTCGGTTGGTCTGTCATAATTTTTCCCTGATATTTCCATGGTCCGGTTGGAGAATTGCTTATGGAATACGATAAACTTTCGGCACCCTTACTCATGCCCGCGAACATCTGATAATACTGGTTGTTTTTTTTATACAGCCATGGACCTTCTATATAGGTGTCTTTAGGTTGAACTGCTTGACTATTGGTTTCACTAGTACCCTTAGGCTGCCTGATGCCACCAAATGATTCTACACTTTGTGGCACCTCAACGATAGCTCCAGCATAGGAAACCATATCCTTGTTCAATTTTACATAGAAGAGGCTGCCATTGCCCCAATACATATAAGCCTGGCCATCATCGTCAATATGAACAGTTGGGTCTATGGTTGACCATGCACCCGTTGTAATTAAGGGTTTTCCCAATGCATCTTTAAAAGGTCCGGTAGGACTATCTGAAACGGCTACACCGATGGCCATATCATTTGCAGTGGTCTGTGCACATATATACCAGTAAAACTTACCATCCCTTTCGATACATTGCGCTGCCCAGCCACGGTCTCTGGCCCATTCAAATGACTCCAGGGAGATTGGTGATCCATAGTCTCTCCAGTTTACCATATCCGTAGACGAAAAAACCCTCCACTTCGTCATGTTGTAAAAGTCGTAACCTGGAATGTCGTCTCCGGTATATACATAGACAGTCCCCTTATGTACGATAGGCGCGGGGTCAGGTGTAAAGTGCGTTTGAATGATAGGGTTTTGCGCATACAGCGAAAACTGCATACAAACCGCAGCTACTAAAGCTGTAAGTTTAACTCGTCTCATAGTGGTTAGGTTTGAATATTTGGTTACCCTTTACGGATGATCTAAATTATTTAAGAATGCACACGGCAGGTGACACCCTTGTCCAAAAGAATAGGATAAATGTCTAAGGAATGCATTAGACATTTATCCTATCTTTTTGGTCATTATTATCTTGCATGCGTCCGTTGAGATGTTAAATTTGAACTAACCAAATATTCTCCGGAGCTATCAGTTCCAGATTTATAAACCAAATAAGTATGAAAACCATATTATTTTCCATCGCCTTTTTGCTCATTTCCGGGATATCATTCTCACAGTCTAATTTGAAAAGTGCACCTTCTGGATTTGATTCTTTGCGCACTGCTATTCCTAAAGGAAAAGTAGATACTGTTTCTTATCCTTCAAAGACGGTGGGCACGGTTAGAAAAGCCCTGGTTTATACACCCCCTGGTTTTAAAAAAAACACGAAATATCCGGTATTATACCTTTTGCACGGTATAGGCGGTGATGAGAAAGAATGGTTTAAACAAGGTACACCTCATATCATTCTCGATAACCTTTTTGCTGAAAATAAGCTAGAGCCCATGATTGTTGTGCTCCCTAATGGCAGGGCCATGAAGGACGACCGGGCTGTAGGTAATATCATGGCGGCTGATAAAGTGGAAGCTTTTGCAACGTTTGAGAAGGATCTGCTTAACGATCTTATACCTTATATTGAAGGAAAGTACCCTGTGATCAGAAACCGCGAGCACCGTGCGATTGCCGGGCTTTCCATGGGTGGAGGGCAATCTTTGAATTTCGGACTAGGTAACCTGGATAAATTTGCCTGGGTAGGTGGATTCTCCTCCGCTCCAAACACGAAGCTCCCGGAGCAGTTGGTCCCAAACCCGAAGGACGCTGCCGCGAAGCTTAAATTGCTTTGGATTTCTTGTGGAGATAATGACAATTTAATCTCCTATAGTAAGCGTACGCATGATTATTTAGTAAAAGAAAAAGTGCCGCATATTTTCTATATAGAACCTGGAAACCATGATTTCAAGGTGTGGAAAAATGATTTGTATTTATTCTCCCAGCTCCTTTTCAAGCCGGTTGATCAGTCGAAGTTTTCTTCTTTTACCGTGCTTGGACTCCCTGCAACAACAAATATCAGATCAGCTAAATTTCCCCAGGTATTACCAGACCATCGCGTGTTATTTAGGATTAAAGCGCCAGACGCACAGAAAGTTCAGGTCGATCTTGGAAAAAAATATGATATGGTAAAAGGTGAAGATGGTATTTGGGAGGCGACTACTGATTCTATAGGTGAAGGTTTTCATTACTATTCCTTGTTAATTGATGGGGTAGCCCTTGCCGATCCCAGTAGTGAAACTTTTTATGGCATGGGAAGAATGGCCAGCGGTATCGAAATACCCTTTGCTGGTGGCGACTATTATGCCGAGAAAGATGTGCCCCATGGTGAAATTCGCATGAAACGTTACTTTTCTAAGGCATCCAATTCATGGAAACGATTTTTTGTCTATACCCCACCAGGTTACGAAAAGAACACGACAGAAAAGTACCCCGTTTTATATTTATTACATGGAGGAGGAGAAGATGAGCGGGGATGGGGAATGCAGGGAAAGACTGACCTGGTGATGGACAACCTTATTGACCAAAAGA
>NZ_JAZQNU010000033.1:0-9538 GCF_045627485.1 Pedobacter sp.
TGGCGGTACGCCTTTAGTCGTTTCCATGAACGAGCAGGCACTGGGTGTAATTGAACTTCAGGATATCATTAAAACAGGCATAAGCGAACGTTTTGAGCGTCTACGTAAAATGGGTGTAAAAACAGTGATGGTGACGGGTGACAACCCTTTAACTGCAAAGTTTATTGCTGAAAAAGCAGGCGTGGATGATTTTATTGCGGAGGCTAAGCCCGAGGATAAAATGAACTACATTAAACATGAGCAGGCCAACGGTAAACTGGTGGCCATGATGGGCGACGGAACAAATGATGCGCCAGCACTGGCACAGGCAGACGTTGGCGTAGCCATGAACAGCGGAACGCAGGCCGCTAAGGAAGCGGGGAACATGGTCGATTTGGATAATGACCCCACTAAACTTATTGAAATCATAGAGATTGGCAAGCAGTTATTAATCACCAGGGGAACACTTACTACCTTCTCCATCGCTAATGACGTGGCTAAATATTTCGCTATAGTTCCAGCATTGTTTATTGCTTCCATTCCAGCCTTGCAAAGCCTGAATATAATGGGCCTTCATAGTCCGGAGAGCGCCATCATGTCGGCAGTGATCTTCAATGCGATCATCATTCCAATTCTGATTCCCATAGCGTTAAAAGGTGTGGATTACAAGCCTATAGGCGCAAGCGCACTGTTGCGTAGAAACCTCCTTATTTACGGATTGGGTGGTGTAATTGCCCCTTTTATAGGCATTAAACTAATCGATATGCTGGTCGGCCTCTTCGTTTAACACAACAATAAAAATTTAGCCTTATGATAATTTTAAAACTTTTACAAAATAAATAATCTGATGAAAAAATATATAGTACAATCTTTACGGTTAACCGCAGTATTAATAGCCTTGCTATGCGTAGCATATCCCTTATTGGTAGCCTTTGCAGGAGGATTTTCGAAAGGTAAAGGCGGTGGAGAAAAGGTGGTGGTAAACGGAGAGGTAAAAGGTTATGCGTTGCTTGGGCAGTCGTTTACGCAACCGCAATACTTTTGGGGCAGGCCATCAGCAACAGGCTATAACGCTGCGGGTTCCGGGGGTAGCAATAAGGGGCCGTCTAATGGGGCATATCTGGAAGAAGTAGCTAACCGGGTTGACACCTTGCTAAAGCACCACCCCTACCTGAAAAAAGAAAGCATCCCAGCAGACCTGGTAACGGCATCTGGCAGTGGTTTAGACCCTGATATTTCAGAACAAAGTGCCACCATTCAGATCAGAAGAATTGCTGCTTACCGGGGTGTTGACGAGAAGAGAATAGCCGAGCTCGTCGTTGAGCATACGAAAGGGCCATTTCTAGGCCTGTTTGGTCCTACAACGGTTAATGTGCTACAATTGAATTTAGCACTGGACCAACTAAAATAATCTATACAAAATCCTCTCGGCCGCTTGATCTATGCGTTTGCCAACAATGGGTCAAGTGGCGGAGATTGGAAATCCCAACATCAACAGTTAACAATAACATGAAGAAAATTTTAACATTAGGAGCAGCATTAGCAACCAGTTTTATTGCCTACGGACAAGATGAACCTAGAATTAAGGTAAGCGGTTACCTGGAAACATATTTTGGCTATGATTATAATAGACCAGCAGACAATAACAGACCCGGCTTTATCTATTCGCATAACAGACACAATGAAGTTAACCTTAACCTCGGTTTTATTAAGGGCACTTACGACAATGACGGCATTAGGGCCAACCTGGCACTAATGACCGGAACATACACCAATGCTAATCTGGCCGCAGAACCAGGCGTTTTGAAAAATATCTTTGAAGCAAATGCCGGGGTAAGATTGTCAAAAACAGCAAATTTATGGCTTGACGCAGGAGTATTTCCCTCCCACATTGGTTTTGAAAGCGCAATATCCAAAGACTGCTGGGTGCTAACGCGCAATATCTCATCAGAAAACACCCCGTATTATGAATCTGGTGCAAAGATTTCCTACGGCACCACTGATGGTAAACTGACGTTTACCGCCTTATACCTTAATGGATGGCAAAGAATTACGCGCCAAAACAGCAACAGCCTCCCTGCAGGTGGGTTACAGCTAATTTGGAAACCTTCAGCACGTGTCACGCTAAATTACAGCAATTATCTGGGTTCGGAAGGCGCTGATTCGGTTCGTGTAAGGCGTTTTTACCATAATTTTTATGGAATCATTCAGTTCACAGATCAATTAGGCCTTACGGTTGGACTTGATTATGGCACCCAGCAAAAAGCACGGGGTAGTGACGAAAAGAGTGAAGTAATATCACCGGTGGCTATAGCCCAGTACAAAATAAGCGATAAATGGGCCGTTGCGGGAAGGGTAGAGAATTATAAAGATAAAAACGGTATTTTCATTGCAACAGGTATACCAGAAGGTTTTAATGGGAGGGGTTATTCTTTAAACATTGATTTTTCTCCTCTCCCAAATGCTGTGCTCAGGTTAGAAGAAAAGCTTTACGATGCCCAAAGCACAAATACCACCCTTACAGCTAGTTTTGCGGTATCCTTTTAATTGAACTAATGATGAACTCAGATTCTTCAAATTCTACAAAAAACTTCCTCGACTTGATCAAAAAATCAAGACGAGGAAAGTTTAAGGTTTATCTTGGAATGAGCGCTGGAGTAGGTAAAAGCTACCGCATGCTGCAAGAAGGACATGCTTTACTAAAAAACGGCATAAATATTCAGATTGGCTATATCGAAACCCACAGGCGTTTAGAAACCGAAGCACTGCTTCATGGTATTCCGATGATTGCCAGGAGACAGCTTTACTATAAAGGTAAATACCTGGAAGAAATGGATATGAATGCCATCATTAATATTCATCCGGATGCTGTAATTATTGATGAACTTGCACATAGCAATGTGGAGGGCAGCAAAAATGCGAAACGCTGGCAGGATGTTTTAGATATTCTGGATGTAGGAATAAGTGTGATATCGGCACTGAACATCCAGCATCTGGAGAGTATGAACGAAGAGATTGAAAGGATTACGGGAATTGCTGTAACAGAACGTATACCCGACAAACTTCTGGAAGCGGCGGATGAAATAGTGAATATCGACTTAACGGCTGACGAGTTGATCGATCGTTTAAAAGCAGGTAAGATTTATGATTCCAGTAAAATTGAACAGGCATTAAATAATTTCTTTCAGCCGGAAAAAATATTACAACTTCGTGAACTGGCCTTAAAAGAAGTGGCTCATCATCTGCAAAGAAAGATCAATGTGGAAGTGCCTCACCAGATTAAACTTCGTCCAGAAAAATTTATGGCTTGCATATCCACTAATCACCAGACGGCTAAGGTTATCATTCGCAAAACAGCAAGATTAGCCTCTTATTATAGTTCGCCCTGGATTGTTTTATATGTGCAAAGAACAAAAGAAAGTAGTGACAGAATTAAGCTTGACCTGCAGCGCCACTTAATTAATAGTTTCAAGTTAGCCACTGAACTTGGTGCAGAAGTAATAAAGATCAAAAATGATGACGTTACGCAAACCATAACCAGAATAGCCATGGAAAAAGAAGTGACGACGATTTGTATAGGCAAACCGCATTTAAACCTCTTACAAATCATCATGCAAACTGCAATTTTCAACCAGTTACTCAAAACAATATCTAAAACCCAAACCGACCTTGTCATAGTATCATGAAAATAAAAACTAAACTAAACCTTGGGTTCGGGTTCCTATTTGTGATGGTGATCTTATTTGGCGCATTTTCCCTGGTAAATGTCAAAAAGATTTCAGTTACCGCAAAGGCGATCCTGGTGGACAATTATGAGTCATTAATGTATACACGCGTCATGCACGCCATAATTGACGAAAACAGCTTACCGCTTAATGAAAAGGCAGAAACTTTATTTAAAGAACAACTTCATAGAGAACAGCGAAACGTGACCGAAAATGGAGAAGCCGTGGCGGTAAAAAAGCTGCAGGCTGCTTTTCAGCGTGTTATTGACCCCAACATAAGCGCCCCACTCAAACAGCTCGCTCTGCAAGAGGTAAGAAAACAATTAAACAGCATTGACGAGTTGAATATGAATGCGATAGTGCGGAAAAATCAAGCTGCTCAGGCCACTGTAGAAAAAGCGACCCTCTACATCGTATTTTCTGCTTCACTTTGCTTTCTGATCTTATTGTCTTTCAGCGTAAACTTCCCTGGCTTTGTAGCGAATCCTTTGAAGGAATTTTCAGCTGCGCTAAAGGAAATAAGCAAAAAGAATTACAAACAGCGATTACAATTTAAAGGTCATGATGAATTCTCAGAATTAGCCTCTGAATTTAACGTAATGGCTGCTAAGCTTAACCATTGGGAGAACAGTAATCTGGCTGAGATTACATCTGAAAAACTACGTATAGAAGCGATTATTGAACATATGCAGGACGCCATTATTGGAGTGAATGAGCGAAATGAGATTTTATTCTTAAATAAGGTTGCTGGCCAATTATTAAATCTGAATATAAAGGAAACGATTGGCTTAAATGCAACAGAAGTAATGAATAAAAACGACCTTTTAAAGAAGATTGTGCAAGTTGACAGTGAGGAGAAACCGCTAAAGATATATGCTGATCATAAGGAGTCCTATTTTCAGCTTGAACGGAGGCAGATTCTACTGCCAGGTGATTACCTAGAGAAGGGGGTTAGCCAGAGCGGTGGCGCTGCAGGCGAAGTTTACATATTGAAGAATATTACGAAGTATAAAGAATTGGATGAAGCGAAGACCAACTTTATTGCTACGGTTTCTCATGAACTTAAAACACCCATTTCCTCTATCAAAATGAGCTTAAAGCTGATGGAAGATGAAAGGGTTGGGTTAATGAACGGGGAACAGAAGGTGTTAACACAAAATATTAAAGAGGATAGCGACCGGCTATTAAAGATAACCAGTGAATTGTTGGACCTGGCACAAGTGGAAACTGGTAACCTGGAGCTGAATTTTGTAAAAACTGATCCACGGGAAATTGTTGTATATGCGATGGATACCGTGAGATTTCAGGCAGAGCAACGTGGAATTGAACTGGAACTTGTAAGCCGGAACAACCTGCCCCAAGTGAATGTTGACACCGAAAAGACAGCCTGGGTATTGGTGAATTTTTTATCGAATGCCTTGCGTTATAGTGCAGAAAAATCAAGGATTGTAGTTCAGGTTATAGAAAATGGCCCCCGTATAGAATTTTCTGTTCGCGACTTTGGGAAAGGAATAGATGAACAGTATCAAAAGCGACTATTTGAGCGATACTTTCAAGTGCCAACAGATGGGAATAATAAATCTGGATCAGGCTTAGGATTGTCCATCTCAAAAGATTTCATTGAAGCACAAGGGGGAAAAATCTGGCTTGAATCAGCCATTGGCGAAGGCAGTCGTTTCTGCTTTTCATTACCATCATCAAACAAGGTTTAATGAATTTGACCTCTTCATAAAGAAAATCCTTTATTTGAGATTATACCTTTAAGAATGCAGGGAAAAACGTAATTTTATTTAGGCTGAACTGCAGGTACATTAAGGTGATGATATAGAAAACATCCCAGTCATGGTTAGCTTAAATAAATACCATTCAAATCATGAGAAAAGGCATACTACCCTATTTAACAATCACTTTGGCACTTATTGCTATTTCTCTGAATTTGCGCGCCCAAAAAAGGGATGTAGAAGTATCCAAACCTGCAATTAAAATGCATTTGAATAACGATATGTTAGTACGCATAGCAGAAATAGAGGTTATTCCTGAATACCTGGAAGCTTATAAGGAAATCCTTAAAACTGGAGCGGAAACATCGGTTAAATTAGAGCCCGGAGTAATTTCCATATTCCCGATGTTTATAAACGAGAAGCCTAACCAGATAAGAATCCTTGAAATTTATGCGAGTAAGGCTGCTTACGAATCACACTTGAAGACACCACATTTTTTGCATTACAAAACAGAAACGCTGAAAATGATAAAGTCTTTAAAACTGGTAGACATGACTGTGCTGGACAAAGAGACGATGTTGGAGATTTTTAAAAAATCACAGTAACAAGGGTTTTAGTTACAAGTAAGTATCGTTTCTGGATTCTCTATGCATGAAAAATAAAGCTTAAATAATTGCTATGAAAATTGCTTTAGCATCGCCCCCATTTCCAAAAAATATAGCCGAAGGCCTAACTATCCTGAAAGAGATGACTCAGGAAGCTGCAGGGCAGCAGGCCGAAATTATTTGTTTCCCAGAATCATTTCTTCCTGGATATCCGGGTATGGGGTATAGACCTGCAGACCAAACTCATGAAAGCTTAAAAAAAGCCTTAGCGGAAGTGTGCTGGATTGCGGCTAAACAGGGGATTGCCATCATTGTTCCTATGGATGGTTATATTAATCAACAGCTCGTAAATCTTGCCTATGTTGTTTCTGCAACGGGCGAAATTATGGGGTACCAAACTAAAAACCAGCTGGATCCTTCAGAAGATAGCCTTTGGGTACCGGGCACAGAAAGATCCATATTTGAATTAAACGGCCTGAAGTTCGGCATTACCATCTGCCATGAAGGGTTTCGTTACCCCGAATCCGTGAGGTGGTCGGCACAACAGGGCGCACAGCTCGTCTTCCATCCTCACTTTACGGGTAGCAATACCAATGGTCCACAACTTACTGAATGGGGTAATAAAAATAATCCTTACTATGAAAAGGCCATGATGATGCGCGCTTTGGAAAACACCATATATTTTGCGAGCGTAAATTATTCATCAGATTTCCCAGAATCGGCTAGTGCCATCATTGACCCTCAAGGCAATTGCATTTTGCATGAGGCCTATGGGAGGACAGGGATTATTGTAGGAGAGATTGATCCGGAGCTGGCTACTGGCTTGTTAGCGAAAAGGTTTAAACCAGAACTATATAGCACGATGAATGCTGCCAAAAGATAAAAGCTGAAGTAAGAATTAAATAATACTTCACGCTAAGGTTAGTCTCCATTGTGAACAGCGGACAATGTTCGTTGCCTGACATCTATTGTCCGTTACGAGCAATAAGAATTATTGTCCTGCCTAACACCAACTTAAACAACACTTTATTCTGGCATTGTAACATCTGAGCCGTTAATTCTACCAGCAACTTTACCACGTAGTTGGTACTTATATATATATTTATGGACAATGAAAATCATAAAGCCCTGGTTTAATAAGAATAGCGCGCATCTCACTGTTATGGTATTGTTTTTCGCAATATGTTTCATTTATTTTAATCCAGCTTTCCTGGGTAAATCGCTTGGTCAAAATGATGTAACCCGCGCACAGTCTACGCAAACTGAAATAAATGATTATAAGGCAAAGGGAGAGACTATTCTGTGGACCAATCAAATCCATGGGGGGATGCCTACTTTTCAGATCTGGGCGCCGTATCCCAATAACCTAACAACATGGATGGTAAACGCAGTTAACCATACCCTCCCCAAACCAGTGGGCACCGTTTTGTTATTACTAACGGGGACTTATTTACTCTTCTCGGTGCTTAAACTTAACCCCTGGCTAGCAGCTACCGGGGCTATCGCCTTTACATTCTCTTCTTATAATATCATTTTAATTGCAGCCGGACATGCTAATCAGGTATTTGCGATCGCTTTTTTTGCGCCGGTCATTGCAGGCATCTTATTGATTTTTAGGAGACAATATCTTCTGGGAACTGCATTAACCGCCCTGTTCCTCGCAATGGAAATCAGAGCAAATCATATCCAAATGACGTATTACCTCATGTTAGCCATCTTGGTATTAGTGGCAATCGAGTGTTATCATGCGATCCGGAAAAAGGAATTTAAGGTGTTCTTGAAGTCTGTTGCTTATGCCGCAATGGCTACCTTACTTGCTGTCAGTGTTAATGCATCGTCCTTATGGAGTACCTATGAATATGGCGAAGAAACCATTCGCGGCCACTCCAATTTAACCCAGCAAACAGCAAAGCCGAGTACCGGCCTGTCAAAAGAGTACGCTTATCAGTGGAGTCAAGGGGTGAAAGAATGTATCACATTTTTAATCCCTAATGCTTATGGTGGAAGCTCGAGAGGGCATGCAGAAGAGGGATCGGAGGTAACCAAAACGTTAATTGGGATAGGTGCAGCACCAGACCAGGCCGCCTACATCGCTGGAAGTCTGTCGCTTTACTGGGGAGACAAGCCTTTTACAGAAGGGTCATTTTATTTCGGTGCAGTAATTTGTTTTCTGTTCACCCTGGGATTAATAATCGTCAAAAGCAGGATAAAATGGTGGCTGGCAATAGTGATGGTGTTGACCATGTTGTTGTCGTTTGGGAAAAACTGGCCATATGTATCTGATCTTTTCTTCGACTATTTCCCCTTGTACAACAAATTCAGGGCAGTGGAGTCAATTCTTGCTGTTGGCGCCTTGTGTTTTACCATGCTGGCTTTGCTCACCGTGAACGAGGTGATTTACCATACTAACAAAACCTGGCTGTTAGCCAAGGCAAAGATCGCATTGTATATTACTGGCGGATTATGTTTATTAGTCGCGGTTGTTCCAGAACTGCTCTTATCTTTTAAATCAAGCGATCACCAAAGCTTCATTACGCAATTAAGCCAGGCGCTTAAAATTGACGACGCGACCTCCAATTCCATAGGAAACGCGCTGGTTATGGATCGAAAAACTGCAGCACAGTCTGATGCGCTGCGCTCCTGCTTTTATATTCTTCTAGGATTTACATTGCTATGGGCTTTTCTTAAAAACAAGGTTGGAAAAACAGGACTTTCTATTGCCCTCCTCGTCTTGATTGCCGTCGATATGTGGAGTGTAGACAAACGCTATTTGAACTTTGATAGTTTCGTAGCACAACAAGACGTTAATCCGCCACAGTTACGTGAGGTCGACCAATTGATCCTGGAAGACAAGGATCCAAATTATAAGGTGATTGACCTGAGTCAAAGTATTCTTAGTGACGCTACTACACCTTATTTCCACAAATCAATTGGAGGTTATTCGGCCGTGAGGTTAAAACGATTCGAAGAGTTAGTGGAAGTACAATTCAAGGATACGATCAATCAGGACATTCTGGGTATGATGAATACAAAATACATCATCATGAGGGATGAACAAACGCCAAGGCTGACCGCTGTATTGAATCCGTCGGCATGTGGCCATGCCTGGTTTGTAGACAGCGTAAAATTTGTTCGAAATGCGGACCAGGAAATAGAAGCGATCACAAATTTTTCACCAAAGATGGAGGCTGTCGTTCATGAAGAATTTAAAGACCTCATCAGCGATGTTCCGTTAACGAAAAGACAGCCAAAAGACCGTATTGACTTGGTTAGTTATTCACCAGATCACATGATTTATCAGAGCAACACTCAGTCAGCTAACCTAAGTCGGAGGCCAAGCGGTCTTAGGAAGACAATAGAGAGGGACAACTCCTTGGCTCACAGAACGACATGGCTACGATCCGACTTATGTTCCGTTAACGAAAAGACAGCCAAAAGACCGTATTGACTTGGTTAGTTATTCACCAGATCACATGATTTATCAGAGCAACACTCAGTCAGCTAACCT
>NZ_JAZQNU010000034.1:0-27697 GCF_045627485.1 Pedobacter sp.
ACATTATTTTTTCCTATCAGTTTTTCAATAATCATATCATTACAATTTATAATTCCAACATTAGCATATCTTTGTTGATTTAAAAAGTGTTCTGGAACAATATGACTAATACCATTTGATTTATTGTTATTTAAATTACAAATATGTAAAACATTACTCATTAAATATATCCTTTCTTTCTTTTTTATCATAAGAATCATTCATAAAAACTATAGAAAAAGCAAAAATTCCTGCCATGCTAAATAACATGTTACCAGTCAAACACTTAACTAAAATAACAATATCATTAGATAATGCATAACCCAGAAAATAAAATTAAGGTTGCAATCTTAGGCGTAGGAAATTGCGCCAGTTCACTTGTACAAGGTGTAGAATATTACACAAAAAACAGTGATCAAAAATCAGGCTTAATGACTGACAACATTGGCGGTTATAAAGCTAAAAACATAGAATTTGTTTGCGGGTTTGAAATTGACGAACGTAAAATAGGTACTACGTTAAAAGATGCCATCTTTGCAAAACCTAATTGTACAATTATATTAAACGATGATGTAAGAACAGAAGCACCTATTTACAGATCTCCTGTTTTAGATGGTGTTTCTCCATTAATGGAAGCTTACCCTGAAAAGGATAGGTTTGTAGTTGCAGAGGATTTAAAAACGACTGATTTATTAAAAGAAGCTGTTTCTTATGATAAAGATCTGGTTTATGGTATTAGAAATGAAATCATTGCCCAATTAAAGGCACACGAAGTAGAGGTTCTGATAAACTACCTTCCGGTAGGTTCTCAACTGGCAACTGAATTCTATGCAGAAATTTGTATTGAATTAGGTATCTCATTAGTAAACTGTATCCCTGTATTTATCGCTTCTGATCCAGTATGGGAACAAAAGTTCATCAACGCAGGCATTCCAATCATTGGTGATGATATGCGCAGCCAGTTTGGTGCTAGTATCGTTTCTCAGATGTTACAGGAGCTTGCTTTCGAGCGTGGTCACCATGTGAAAGCACATATCCAGAGAAATGTTGGCGGTAACACCGATTTCTTAAACATGGAAGATAAAAACCGTTTGAAATCTAAAAAAATATCAAAAGAGAATGTCATCAGAGCACAAAATGACATCAGAGGTATATCTACAGAAAATAGTTTTTTACATGCTGGACCTTCAGAGTACATTCCTTACTATGGCGATAACAAAGTGGCTAACTTCCGTTTAGAATTAGAAGGTTTTATGGGTGCCCCTGTTATATTTGATGCACAGTTATCTGTACAGGATTCTCCTAACTCGGCTGGTGTGGTTATCGATGCCATCCGTTATGTATATGTAGCAAGAGAATTAGGTTTGGTAGGTGCGTTAAGAGGTCCGTCTGCATCTACGCAGAAAACACCACCTCAACAAATGATGTTTAGCGACGCTATCATGGAATGTCATGCACTGGCAAACCGTGAGTTAACAGAGTCTACTAGAAAACAATTGAAGAATGCAATAATTGTATAGTAAAAGATATATAAGAAAATAAAAAGGGTTGTTTCTTCCGAAACAACCCTTTTTATTTTCTTAATAAATTGACTTCTTATCTATACCTCGCTAATGATAAATTGCAATTTAGGAGTTGCAATCAATAAATTTAAAGCGTCATAAATTCCCACGCGCTATGGTAGGCATTTTGCTGTTCTGCGTATTGAATAAAATTGTCATAAAAGGCATGACGTGAAAGCGTTGCACTATCGCCAAAGACCACCAATTTTTTCCTAGCCCTGGTCATGGCCACATTCATGCGCCTGATGTCGGCCAGAAAACCAATCTGCCCGTCATTATTGCTTCTGGTTAAGCTAATATATACCATATCGCGCTCCTGCCCCTGAAAACTATCAATGGTATTGACTGTAATTTTACACCCATAGTCGGACAACACTGGGGTTTGCGCCAATAGATCTTTTATAACTTGAATTTGCTGCTTATATGGCGATATAATCCCTATGGTTGGAAAATGCTCCAAGGTATAGTGAAATTTTAGAATGTTGACGGTATCGGTTAAATGTTTTAAGAGTAGTGCGGCCTCATCAGGATTAATGGTACTTGTACCTTCCGCTTTTTCTTCGAAACCGCAGCCGGAAGTGTCAATAAATAATAAAGGTTCATCACCTGGATATAACAAATTTTTGGCTACCGTGGCATGTGCCTTCAACTTGTTCTCATAAAATGCCTTTGACGGGTATCCCATAATCTGCTGATGCATACGATACTGTTCATCAAGGAGTGCCACAGCCTGGGGGTGCAAGCTTACACACTTTTCAAACAATGTTTTGGTAAGCCCGCCTTTAGCCGCGTCAAGTGATTTGATGGTTGGCGGCAATTGGTTATGGTCGCCTGCAAAGATTACTTTATCCGCTTTAAGTATGGGGATCCAGTTAGCGGGTTCCAGCGCCTGACCAGCTTCATCAACCAACACTGTGGCATACTTCCGCTGGCGAACGGTATAATGATTGGCCCCCACCAGCGTCGCAGCAATTACTTGTGCACCATCTAATACCTGATCTGTTATATACTGCTCTGTTTTATCCACCTCCTTCATAATTTTGTAGGCTTCGTCAAACAACGCTTTGCGCTGTTCTTTCTCTGCCCTGCCGAAATTACGTTTATACTTATGAGCCATGTTTTTGTACTCGGCAGCCCGCTTTTTAAGCGATTTAATCTCCTTCATCATTGGATGAACGGATATGTGATGGTCAAGCGTTAAAGACATTAGCTCTGCTGATACCCGGGCAGGATTACCTACCCTGATGACCTTTAAACCTTGGGCAGCAAGTTTTTCACTTAGTAAGTCGACCGCCGTATTACTGGGCGCCACAACCAGTACCTGTTGATGATTTTGGTTGTTTAAGGCTTTTATAGCCTGTACCAGGGTGGTTGTTTTTCCGGTACCAGGAGGACCGTGCACAATAGCCAAATCCTGGGCTGAAAGAATTAGATCAACCGCTTGCTGTTGTGAGGCATTCAGTGAGTCAATGACGGGGAGAAAAGGCATTGTTTTAAACGCCGGGCTTTTTTCGCCTGTTAAAATTTTAACCAATGAAGAAGACGTGTTGTTTTCATCAGGTAATGCCGCGGCCCGGAGCGCCTTTTTCATCTCATCATAACTGTTGTTATCAAACAACAAGTCTATACCCAACTTTCCGTCGCTGGCCCAGTCGGGCAGCTCGTCGGTTTTCAATGTTAATTTGAGTTTGTTACCGCCTACATAAGAGATAATACCCTCCACCCGGTCTGTTTTCGGGTGGTGGTTAGAAAAGAGTGCTGCCGGCATGCCAAATCGCAATTGATGGGGCAAGTCGTGATGTGTAGTTCGTTCAAATTCCACACTGAGGTAATCGCCGCGACTCATTTCTGAGCCCCTGATCGCTACTGGATACCAAGACAGGCCATAGCCGCGCCGATCTGCTATGGAGGACGTAGAAGTTAACTGTTGATAGTTTCTAAGGTCTTCTTCCTGCTCCAGTTGCAGGAGCTGTTGTAAACGGTTAAAATATTCCATGTATTATAAGACCAGACTTTGGTGTAATTTTTCCAGGGTGAGGTCGGCATTTTCACAAAAGCCAGGATGCACTTTAGAGGGCTGTATTACCGTACTGCGGGTAGCCGTTAACCACCTAAACCTGGAAGGAAGGTCCAGCCGTCCTATGGTGCCTGCGTCTTTAGCTCCAGAACAAATTCTACTCATGGCTTTCAGGTGTTCTTCCAGTTCTTCCAAATCAAGTTGTGGCGCAATAGCGTGTAGCCTGGTCGAATTAAGCGTATAATTTAATTTCAGAAATTTCTTTTTTGCACAAAACAGGATGACACCTACGTTGAGAAATTCTTCGCGTTCTACCCTAGGAACAACCCGAATTAGCGCATATTCATATAAGTACTGCTCTGGCATGCTGCGCTTCTTTAACAAAAGTGGATGAATGGGCAATTCGGGTATTTAGAAAATAAGCGTAGGCCTGCCGATACTCTTCGGGAGATTGGAAAGCAGACTCATCTGTTAACCAGTCATCTGGGATTAATTGTACAACAGCATATATAAATTCGGGGGTTAGAATTTTACAAAAAGCTACATCTACACTTTCCATTTCTGAAGCCTGTGGAAGTAACACGTGATCTTTAACCAGATAAAACGGTTTTTTGGCCTGCTCCTGCCAGTTGTTCCAGGAGTGGTGAAAGTAGAGGGATGCACCATGGTCAATGAGCCAAAGTTCTTTATGCCACATCAGCATATTGGTATTTCTTGCCGTCCTGTCCATATTGGTGAGTAAACAATCTAACCATACAATTTGAGAGGCCAGTTCTGGTTCCACAGTGGTAACCGCTGCGTCAAAGGTGATGGCGCCACTAAGGTAATGAAGGGCTAAATTAAGTCCGATACTGAACTTTAGCAGGTCTTGTATTTCTTCGTCAGCTTCGGTACGGCCAAAGGCTTCGTCGAGGTTAGCAAATACCAGTTCCGGAACTCGCAGGCCTAGCGCTCTTGCTATTTCGCCACCAATAAGTTCGGCAATCAGGGCCCTAGGGCCCTGTCCCGCTCCACGGAATTTTAATACATATAAAAACTCATCATCGGCAGCAGCCAAAGCAGGCATGGATCCCCCCTCTCTTAAGGGAGTAACATACCTGATCACGTTGACTGTACGTAGATGAGGTGAATGGTTGATCATAGTTATTTAGCTTCAGTAATGCGTTCGCCTGTGGCATCGAACATATTTGAAAGGTTTCCTACCACATGCGTATCATCTTTTTTATCCAGGTAAAGGGTAAGATCGTAACCTTGGGCAAAAAAATAGGCTGTAATGGTTTGATCCTTTTCCTCCACTTTCGTGACTTTCGAGATCTCTGCATTGGTGGCCTCATCATTTACCGTTCCCGTTAACAGCCCGTCTTTTCTTTCTAGTGAAAGGATAAATTTAACATCACCGTTAGGAGTACCTGCCACAAAGATATTCCATTTCCCAATAAAATAATCTGTTTTTTCTTGGGCTTTAAGATTTACTGACACTAGGAGTACTAAAAATACGCCTGTAATAAAAACGTGTAGCTTTTTCATAAAAGTTGGTTTAAAGTTTAAACCAATTTATCAATATATTTTAGCAATTCAAACTAATTGGTAAGCGATCTGCGCAAGCCAGATCAAGCTCTTTACATCCCTTTCGCTCGCTACATTTCTCTTGTAAAAATTTGACGAAACAGGATGGTCTGGTTGGGTAACATAATAAAGCATCAGATCGATCTCCCCTGTTGAAGGGAGAAGATAATTTCCAAGCGGACGCTGTGTTAGCAATGTAGAACTGCCTTTATGAGTTTTCGAATAGATATGTCCACCATAGGCAAGCAAAATTTCATGCCCTATTTCATGTGCAGCAGTTTGTTTAAAATCTGCATCGGCAAGCAATGGCTTTTTTTCCAGCCATTTTCCGGCACGTTTTAACTTTCCTACATTGTAAAACAATAGCCTCGACAATTCCCAGTTCCTTGACCTGCGCATCCGTCCATTAGATTGATAAACGATACTAGGTGTTTTTATTGCGTGATGGTAAGTGTTAACAGTTTCGACAAATACCTCGTAAGCAATACTATCGGTTAAAACAATATTCTTACCGACGGGATGATTACGATTTCTACTCCAGTGGTAACATATGCCTTCCTGTGCTAACCGTAGCAAATCCTCATAGCTTCTTTCGCGTGCTGCTTTATTTTCCTTAAAACTTCGATCGGCCGTTGCACTGCCACCGTCTTTAAAATGAGTCCTTAAGATCACATTTATACGTTTTTCGGGTCTTGATATAATGACGTCCAGCCAAGGTACTACGTGATATCGCGCTGCAAAAAAAACGGAAAGTGTTTTACTGCCCTCGGGCCAACAGGCTGTCAAACTAGCCTTAAATGGTTTATGATCAAAACGACGGCTATCGAAGATATCTTGATTATCAAAACCATCCCACAGCAGCTTATACTCGCCAGGTGTACCATAAGCGGCTGGCAAATTCAAACTGTAATAAAGCTCGCCGTTAGCGTCAAACACTTCATAGCTCAGTTTTATAATCGATGGGTTATTAATAGAATAGTTAAACAGGAAATAAGGGTTTGATGGGTGATTGTTAGCATCGGGAATGCCGAGAGGAACCACAACATCATGTTTCCGGGGCAGTGAAAAGTTGAACTGTGGAACAGTTGTTTTTCCAGAAAGCCTATCAGCCTGTTTTGAAAGCAATTCAATTTTCGCAGACATTGGTTTAATATTAGGTGCGTCGGTTAGCTTCCATTAGCCCTCTTTATTAATTGTTCAACGGCAGCTGTTGTTGTCAATTCATAATTGTTTTCATCACCTACTGCCGCCTGATTCAACACAACATTGACGTATTGCATAGCGGAGGACACCGGTAATTTTGCTGTTGCATGAAAAACTTTTGCACCGGTCAGCTGAATAATCTCTCTGATATTATGATCACGAATACCTGAGCCGGGCATAATCTCTATACGACCGGCTGCCAGCTCAATAAGTGCTTTGATAACAGATGCGCCTTCAAGTGCCGAAGGTTTACCGCCTGAAGTGAGAATTCGCTCACAGCCAAGGGCAATGATATCTTCCATGGCAATTTTTAAATCTTCACAACGGTCAAAGGCACGATGGAAACTTACTTTCATCGGCCGGGCAATCTCTATGAGTACAGCACAACGGGCTACGTCTACACTTCCATCTTCTAGCAACATGCCGATGACCACTCCATCACAACCAAGCGCTTTACAGCACTGAATATCTGCTTTCATCAATTCAAATTCGAGGTCAGAGTACAAAAAATCGCCGCCGCGAGGACGTATAATAGGATAGACCTGTATATTTAAATTTTCAGTAACCAACTTAATCTGGCCATAACTGGGCGTTGTTCCGCCCTCAAGCAGGTTATCACAAAGCTCTACTCTGATGGCACCCCCCTGCTCGGCGGCTAAGGCAGAAGTCAGGCCATTGGCGCAGACTTCCATTTGTATTTGCTCCATAGTAATGATAAGATAATTGTATTACAATTAGAGGTTAATAATAACTTTTCCCAGGTATAATGAGGTCATCTTTTTGTGCTGTACACACTGCAAAACTAAATCCTTTTTGGATGGCATATGCACCATACTCTCCTTTTTTGTTGATGGCGAGGAACCCCACCTGAATTTCTTTAGCTGTGGCAGGTTTCTTCCTGATAATTCGCATGACGGCTTCCTTGCAAGCTTCTTCGGGGCTTAAGCCTTGGCGCATGAGCTCGACAACAAGGAAACTTCCTACATTCCTGATTACCTCTTCACCGACACCAGTAGACGTTGCGCCGCCAATTTCATTATCGACATAAAGTCCCGCACCAATAATTGGACTATCTCCAACACGGCCATGTAATTTATAAGCCATACCACTCGTGGTGCAGGCTCCCGATATATTGCCCGATTTATCAATGGCTAACATACCGATGGTGTCATGGTTATATTGGTTTCCCGGCAATTTAGTTGGAGCAACTTTATCGTAAAGCTTATTTTCGATATTCATGGTTGGTTCATATTTAGCGGTTTTTAGCCACTCCTTCCAGGCTTTCTCACTCTCTTTGGTCAATAAATTTTCTTTTTTGAATCCATTTTCCAGGGCGAATTGTAAAGCACCATCGCCCACCAACATCACATGTGGTGTTTTTTCCATCACTTTGCGGGCAACGGATATGGGGTGTTTAATAAACTCCAAACCTGCAACTGAACCGCAATTCCCTTTTTCGTCCATAATACAGGCATCGAGGGTTACCCGCCCATCGCGGTCAGGTAAACCACCGTACCCAACGGTCTGGTTCTTTGGGTCAGCTTCGGGTACCCATACGCCCTTTTCCACGGCGTCAAGTGCATGGCCTCCGCCCTGTAGTACTTTCCAGGCAGCACGGTTGGCAGCAACTCCGAAATCCCAGGTGGAAATGACAATTGGGTTTACGCCTTGATTTATTATTGAAGGAATCATAGCGCTTGCACTACGCTTGTCAAGGACAAGCACTGTTGCGGACATAGTAGCGGTTGTTAGAAATTTTCTTCTGTTAATGGTCATTCGGTTTAGACTTTAAAATACAAATATAGAAATGCAGCGATTGCAGCCCCAATAATTGGCCCGATAACAGGAATCCAGGCATACCCCCAATTGCCACTACCCTTTCCAGGAATAGGTAATATGGCATGCATGATTCTCGGACCAAGGTCACGGGCGGGGTTAATGGCGTACCCAGTAGTCCCCCCCAAGGACAGTCCAATAGCCCACACTAAAAAAGCAACTGGAATGGCACCAAGTGATCCAAGGCCAACAGGAGTTTTATCGGCACCCATTTCTGCGTTGGTGAAGTGAAATATCACAAATAGGAGTGCAAAAGTACCAACAATTTCACTTATTAAATTAGAGGTGGTATTACGAATAGCAGGACTTGTGCAAAACACTGCCGCTTTTAATTCAGATTCCCCCGTTGCCGTGAAATGATCTTTATAAACAAGCCATACCAATAAGGCACCTACCATAGCACCAATAAATTGGGCAAGAATATATAGTGGCACAGTAGCCCATTCAAAATTCCCAGCAATAGCCAGACCAATGGTAACTGCCGGGTTTAAATGAGCTCCACTATATGGGCTAGCAATTACTACCCCGACGAACACCCCAAGTGCCCAGCCTGTTGTAATAACCATCCAACCGCTGTTGTTACCTTTGGTCTGGTTCAATACTACATTGGCCACAACGCCGTTTCCCATAAGAATAACAAACATAGTTCCAATGACTTCAGCAATAAATCCGTTCATATTGTATATAAGTTTTTAATTAGTTTTCAGTTGTTTTAGCCCAGTGTTTCACTGCGTTGACCGCTTTACTCCAATTACCGATCATTTCTAAAAGGTTCTCTTTCTGATGGGCTTCAAATACTTGATCTACCTTCCATTGAGATTGAATTTCATCAACACTACTCCAGAAGCCTGTAGCCAAACCCGCAAGGTACGCTGCGCCAATAGCGGTGACCTCAGTTACTTCTGGCCTCGCCACATTAACGCCCAGTACATCAGCCTGAAACTGCATCAGCAAATTGTTGGCGGTGGCACCACCATCCACACGCAGTTCTTTGATGCTTAGACCTGAATCAGCCTCCATCGCTTTCAGCACCTCCATTGTTTGAAAGGCAATGCTTTCCAGGGCAGCACGGCAAATATGGCCGGTGTTGGAACCACGTGACAAACCAAAAATAGTTCCCCGGGCATAAGGATCCCAATGTGGTGCACCCAAACCGGCAAACGCAGGGACCATGTATACACCACCGTTATCTACTACCTTCATCGCCAGGGTCTCCACCTCACTTGAAGAAGTAATGATTTTAAGCTCATCGCGAAGCCACTGTACCACAGCGCCAGCAATAAAGATGCTTCCTTCGAGTGCATAGTTTACCTGGCCATTTATTTGCCAGGCAATTGTAGTGACGAGGTTGTTGTTAGATAAAATTGGTGTCTCTCCAATATTCATTAGCATGAAACATCCGGTGCCATACGTATTTTTTACCATTCCGGGTATAGTACACATCTGACCGAACAAAGCTGCCTGCTGATCGCCAGCTATTCCTGCAATTGGAATCTTCTGTGCAAACAAACTTCCCGAAGTTTCACCATAAACTTCACTACATGACTTCACTTTTGGTAACATGTTTTCTGGAATACTAAACAGTTTCAGTAAGTCGGTATCCCAGTTTAAAGTGTGAATATTATACAACATGGTTCTCGAGGCATTGGTCACATCAGTAACATGTACTAATCCATCAGTTAATTTCCAGATCAGCCAGCTATCAATGGTTCCAAATAAGAGTTGTCCAGCATCAGCTTTTTCTCTAGCACCATCTACATTTTCCAGTATCCACCTGATTTTAGTGGCTGAAAAATAAGCATCGATTATTAAACCCGTTTTATTTTGTATTTCATTACCATAACCCTGACGATTAAGCTCGTCGCAGTACGCAGCTGTTCGCCGGTCCTGCCAAACGATTGCGTTGTAAACTGGCTCACCAGTAACCATATCCCATACCACAGTCGTTTCCCTTTGGTTGGTAATACCGATAGCCGCTATATCTACTGACTTTAAATTTGCTTTAAGAACGGCTTCTGTGGCTACCGCAATTTGTGTGGACCAAATTTCCTGCGCATCATGCTCTACCCATCCTGATTGAGGGTAGATTTGTGTAAACTCATGTTGTGCGGTGGAAACAATCTTGCCTTGTTTATTGAAGATGATGGCTCTTGAACTAGTTGTACCTTGGTCAAAGGACATGATGTACTTCTCCATTTTGTAATAGATTTGAGATTAGATTTATTTTGGTTTGTTATCCATTAACTGGATATATTAATTTTAAAGTAAAGGATTTTTTTGAAAGCGAGCAACTAATATGTAAACGAAAGAAGCGCAAAAATGTACAGGTTTTATTCTGTAAAAACATTTAATTGACCAACCTGTTCTCATTCAAGACTAACAACTTAAAAATGAACGACATGGCTAATCATAAAAAATACGCACTTATTACAGGTGCATCCAGTGGAATAGGCTTTGAACTGGCCAAATTATTTGCGAAAGATGGATACAACCTCATCATTATCGGACGTGACAAGAACCATCTAGACCAAAGGGCAAGAGAATTAGGAGAATTTGGCGTAGAGATCATCTCCCTGGTAAAGGACCTCTTTAACCGCGAAGACACGCTCTCCATTTACCAATCCGTAAAAAGTCATGGCATAGATGTCGAGGTATTAATTAATAATGCAGGACAGGGTGTTTACGGCAAATTTGAAGACACAGATCTGAATAAAGAGCTGGATATTATCGAACTAAATATTTCGGCAGTTGTAATTTTAACTAAATACTTTTTAAAAGACATGCTTTACAGGAATTCGGGTATGATTCTGAATCTCGCTTCAATTGCAAGTAAGGCCCCAGGGCCGTGGCAATCAGTATACCACGGTACAAAAGCATTTATGCTCTCTTTTTCAGAAGCCCTAACAGAAGAGGTGAAAGGCAGTAATGTGACTATTACTGCTTTATTACCCGGAGTGACTGATACTGACTTTTTTAATAAGGCTGATATGAATGATAGTAAAATGGTTCATGATAATGACAAAGCAGATCCTGCGAAAGTGGCCAAAGATGGCTATGATGCACTCTTATCCGGTAAAGATAAGGTGATATCAGGCTTGAAAAACAAGCTTCAGGTAGCAATGACGAACCTAATGACAGATCGGGCAGCTGCACATTCCATGAATGAACAACAGAAACCTGTTGATGAATAATAATAAATCACCCTACCTGTTGAATGACCTCAAACAGGTAGGGTGATTTGGTTAAATGATAAAATCTGTAATTAATTAGGTCTGGAAAATTGTTCCTGGTACATTTTTAAATTATTCTTTAAAATTCCTCTCGCTGCATGAATCCGAGTCTTTACCGTTCCAATTGGAATGTGGAGTTCCTGGGCTATTTCGTGGTATTTGTATCCCTCAAAATATTTAATAAATGGCACATAATATTCAGGTTGAAGTTTATCTAAGGCTTTATGAATATCATCCATCATACATTTGTTCTCCCCTCTATTATTAGAGGCACTAAATTTCAGCTGGTCCGACGTAATTTCATCCGTAACACTCACTAAAGAATTAATTTTTGTTTTCCGGCGGTAGCTATTAATAAAGGTGTTTTTAAGAATAGTGTACAACCATCCTTTCAAATTTGTACCGTCTTTAAATTTAGTGGCATAATGGATAGCCTTTAACAAAGTATCCTGCACTAGATCGTCGGCATCATCAGCATCCTTAGTAAACGAAAATGCAAAAGAACGTAAAGAGTCCTTATACATGTACAATTCATGGTTAAAATCCGTCGTTTTATTTTCCATAATTTTGTTTTTTTTAGGTAACTAAAAAATAACAATTCTTATACCAATAATAACTTAATTAAGGATTTGTGTATTAACGGGTACTTTACCAAAATAACGTATAAATACTGATTGACTACTGATGTCAACTACAATTCTGATCTTATTTTACACAGTTTTTAACCTTCTTTTATAAAAAATTATCCACTTCACGGTACGCTTGTATTAAGCGTTTCTCGCCTTGTTCACCAGCGACAGAGTTGCCATGTTCCATACCCAGAATGCCTTTGTATCCCTTTTTATGAAGGTGTTTAAAAACGTTCTTATAATTGATTTCCCCGGTAGTTGGTTCTTTCCTTCCCGGATTGTCTCCAATTTGAATATAGGCAATTTCATCCCAGCAACGGTCCATGTTTACCAGGAGATGCCCCTCAGTTTTCTGCATGTGATAAATATCATACAGGATTTTACAGGAAGGACTGTTTACAGCTTTACATACGTTAAAAGTTTCATGGGTTTGTTGAAGGAATAATTCTGGTGTATCACTAAGTGTCTCCAATACCATAATTAGTCCATGCGGTTCAAATAACTCTGCGCCTGCACGCATGGAGTCTACAACATTGGCCATTTGGATACCATATGGTAGTTTTCGATCATAGAATCCTGGCACAACAGTTAACCATTTCGCATTACAGCGCTTTGCCGCTTCAACAGAACGTTTGCAAGTAGCAACAAAATTATCTTTAAATTCCTTTTTTCCGGAAGTGAGCGACGTCTTCCAATTATCCCCTCCATCAACAACGAATACGCCCATCCGCATGTTTAGTTTATCCAACAACTTGCCTATTTGCTCCTGTTGTGCTACCGGACGGTTTAGATATCCATTGTCTTCAATAGACCTGAATCCCTGGTCATACATGAATTGAATCTGATCGGTAAAACTTTTACCTGCGTGATTGGCAAACATTCCCTCGTGAGGGGCATAGTCCATATTGAACGTTTTGCCATTCTGAGCTTGGGGCCAACCAGTGGTCTCCACAGCAGAGGCACTAAGTGCAGATCCCGCGAACACGGCACCACCTGCAAGTAAAGTTTTCTTTAAAAATTCTGTTCTGTTCATATTTATTGGTTTTTGTGGTTCCATTCTTAGTTAATGATCAATTTTTTAAAACCCCTACTCAAAGTATCTGCAACCCCGCCATCCTTCCGGCGATAAATGAAGTAAGCTTCCAGATCGCCTTTCGCTTCAACAAATTGAAGTGCTTCTTTAACATCCATGGCCATAAGGGCATTATCGTAACCGTCTGCAGTCATTGCATCTTTTGCAAAAACCGTTACGCTTATCATTTCATTATCTAATGGATACCCTGTTTTAGGATTTATAAGGTGCGTAATTTTCTTAGTCCCGTTTTGATGAAACTTACGGTAGTTCCCTGATGTGGTCACCGCCCCTTCAGGAATACTAGCTAAATGCCTGATATGAGGTGCTCCCCCCTCTGTTAACGCAGGCCCCTCTATTCCGATCCGTCTGGCTGAGCCGTCGGGCTTCAGCCCTTTAATTCGAAGTTCTCCTCCAATTTCAACCACAAAGGAGGTTATTCCCTTTGTTAACAGATAATCAGCAACAACATCCACGCTATACCCTTGTGCGATTCCATTAAGGTCTATTTTTACGCCGGGCTTTTTCTTTTTCAGGAAATTGTTTTTTTTCAGTACCAATTTATCCATACCTACCAGCTGTAGCAGCAACTGGATATCGCTGTTTTCGGGATAACGCTGCATGGGTTGTGCACCGAACCCCCAGGCTTGAACCAGGGGTGCAACAGTTACATCAAAATTACCAGATGTTTGTTGATTTATTTCGAACGACTTCCGGATTACTGCAGCAAACTGGTCATCAATAGGACATCCTTTTTCTGACTCATTAAATTGATTGATAAGTGAATAAGGTTTATACAAAGACATCGAAGAATCTATTTTCAGCAATATGCTGTCAACGGCCTTCTTGGTAATGAAATCATGATCCCCATAGTATTTAATGGTGTAATCTGTGCCTTGCGTATAGCCCCGTATAACATATTGTTGCTGACCTGTATTCTGAAAATAGAAAAAGGTCAGCAACGATACGAAGCAAAGTACAGATTTGAACATTAAACCCAGGCTTTGTGTCTGCCGGGTGTAGCAACAGCATACAAGCCATTTACATCTGGCATTACCTTAGGATTTGCTGTCCAGCTTAATTGTTCAGGCATTAAACTATTATCTGCTTTTAAAGCTTCATCCCATTTAATAATCTGGCCAGAATAAGTTGCGTACCTACCCATAATAGCAGTAAAACAACTTTTGGCACCATATTCTGCATCGGCAAATTTGTATTCACCTTTAGAAATGGCATCAAACAATTCATCATGTTCGGTTTGATAAGGGTTAGCATTACCTTTTGTTGGATGGTTAAATATCTCTTTTCCGTTATGATCCCAAAGTACAGCGTTATGTCCTGCAGATAAATATGTTCTGCCTTTTGTACCTTGGAACGTTTCATCAACACGGTTCTGTGTACCTTCGAAATGGCGGCATTGGCTATAAATCACAGCACCATCAGCATAAGTTAATTCGATAGAGTGGTTGTCGTAAATTTCTCCATAGTCTTTTCCAGTTCTCCATGCACGGCTACCGGTTCCTTGTATTGACACCGGATAAGCGCCTTTAACCCAATTTGCTATATCGATATTATGAACGTGTTGTTCAACGATATGATCTCCACATAACCAGTTGAAGTAATACCAGTTTCTCATTTGATATTCCATTTCAGTTTGGTTAGGCTGGCGTTTTTTCACCCATACCCCACCACTGTTCCAATAAACCTGGCCTCCAACAACATCTCCTATAGCACCATCCTGAATACGTTTAAGCGCTTCTCGGTAGTTGGTTTGGTAACGACGTTGCAAACCAACTACAACATTTAGTTTTTTCTTTTTAGCAATTTCAGCAGTAGCTAATACCTGACGGATTCCTGGTGCATCAACTGCTACCGGTTTTTCCATAAATACATGTTTACCCTGTTTAACTGCCTCTTCGAAATGCATAGGTCTGAAACCGGGAGGCGTCACCAATAACACAACATCGGCTAAAGCAATTGCCTTTTGATAGGCATCAAAGCCTACAAAACGGCGCTCCTTAGGCACATCAACTTTTTCTTTAAATTTATCTGAAAGCACTTTATAGCTGTTGTCCATCCGGTCCTGAAAGGCATCGGCCATGGCAACCAATTTGATATTTTGCTTTGTGCTTAGCGCCTGAAAAGCGGCACCTGTTCCACGGTCGCCACAACCAATCAAGGCTATTTTTATGGTATCATCAGTGGAGAAATGACCTCCGGCGAATGCGAATTGATTTAACAACACACCACCAGCAAGGAGGGCTGAAGTTTTTAAAAACTCCCGGCGTTTGCCGCTTAATTCTTCATTTTTCATATGGTTTGGTATTTAGGTTAATAAAAGTAATTTCTAATAATCGGCGATAGCCGGTTGGTTATAATAGGCATCAATTTCCTGTTTTGACGGGGGCGTTTCTGGTCTTACCAAGCGCATCCCAATAAAGGGTGCTTCCGGGAACCACCAATTGCTTTTAGGAATTTGGGGATCGATTTGTTTCCACACAGGGTCAGATGCCATACGAGAAGCTGAACGCAAATCACTTGCAGAATTATCGTAAGAACCACCTCGGATCACATGAGCATAAAGCTGATCGGGTACCACCAGAGGATCACTTACTTTGTTACCGGTTTTTGAATAAGCGTCGGCTAAATACTGGTCGAATGTCCATTCAGCAACATTGCCATGTAAATCAAACAAACCCCATTTATTTGGTTTTTTCTTGCCAACCTCATGTGTTTTGCCTTCACTATTGTCTTTAAACCATGCATATTCAGCGAGTTTATCTTCATCATCTCCGAATGTATATTCGCTTGTACTCCCGGCCCTGCACGCATATTCCCATTCGGCTTCTGTTGGCAGGCGATAAAATACACCGGTTCTGGCATAAAGCCATTTGCAGAATTGTAGGGCGTTGTAATGTGTCATCGCTAAGGCCGGATGATTCTCTTTCCCCATACCGAAGGTCATATCCAGATAGGGTTTGGTAGGACGAGTAACGGCATCAACATCTGCAGGAATAGGCCCAGTGCTAGACAGCGCTTCATAGTCCTTATACAAAAATGGTTCGTAGATGTCCCATGTTACTTCAAAAGTGCTCATCCAAAAAGGGGAGATCTTTACTTCACGAAGTGGTTGTTCATCTGGTTTTCCCTTTTTGCTGCCCATTAAAAATTGACCGGCGGGTACGGGCTGCATACTAAAGGTTAGCTTGGTACCATTTATTTGTTGAGAATAAGGCTTTCCTTTCTCCTGAGCAGGAGAAAGGAAAGCACTTAGAAGGATCGGAAAGGTTAAAAATATTCTTTTAACGTTCATGTGTAAGTAAGTATAGTGCGGCACTAAGTAACTGCAAATAACTATTAATATCCAGGATTTTGTGTCAAATCTTTGTTTCGATTGACCTCATCACGACTAAAAGGTCTAAAATAGATTTTGTCCTCCCATTTGCGATTTTCCTGCGCTGTTTCTACCGTTGGTGTATAAGTATAATTATAAACTGTCGGATCATACCGGTAAGGTGCGGATTTTGACTGTCCAGGTTTAAATTTCCCTGTAACCTTAATATAAGTTGTTTTACGTCCTAATACTTCCGGTGCAATCATCCAACGACGTGCGTCATGGTAACGTTGCTCTTCATAAACCATTTCGATACGACGTTCCTGGCGATAGGCATTTCTAAGTTCAACCTGAGACATCGCTGCCAATGCCGGCATACCAGCACGGAAACGGATACGGTTTAACCAAAGCAGCGCCTGGTCCAGTTCGTTAAGTTCAATACTAGCTTCTATATAGTTAAACACAGCTTCCGTATATCTTAAAAACGGCCATGGAACAAACTGAGGCTGGTTAGCATCTGCAATATTTGGATCTGAATCGATGAATTTATGCATATAATAGCCAGTCCAGCTGCCGTTCCAGTTTTCGATGGAGCTACCTCGGGTATCTAATCCTTTAAAGCTGATTAATTTGCCATCTTCTATAAGGTCATACTCTCCCGTTTGAATTTGGTTTGCGGGATCTACATTACCCGAAACAATATTGCGTGGTTTCCAATCTGCACCATCATACAATATAGTAGCATAAAAACGCGGATCACGATTTTGGTAAGGCGCGGCTTTATGTGCTGGATTGTTCCAGCTAAATTTTGTGCCGTCAATCATTTCATAATCATCAACCAATAAACCTATCGGAGTGTTCCCAGCCCAGTTATGATAACCATTAGGCCCGTTAAAACGGCCAAAACGCATGTCATTACGATCAATAAAGTAACGGGCTAAAATTAATTCTGACGCCGCAGAAGCGTCAATACCTGGTGCTTTACTCCCACCACCCATCGCTATACTTTTATAGTTCATTCTTCCCTCTGACGCAGGAACAGGTGACGTTAAATTCATTTTATAACCAGTAGCAGCATCTAGAACTACTTTAGCAGCCTCTTGTGCAGCTTTCCATCTTGCTGTACGGTCGCCTGTTAAGTAACCTAAAAACTCGGGATTTGCAAAACCTGAAATTACAGTAGACTTTGCCTTAGCCGTTGGAATATCATGCAAATCGCTTGCAGCATAAAGCAACACTCTTGACTTCAATGCATTTGCTGCTAACCCAGATGATCTTCCCTTTTGTGAAGGCGCAATAGCAAGCAAAGTTTTGGCTTGGTCACAATCTGCAATAATTAGGTTTACGCACTCCTCAAATGTGGCACGCTTTATCGCGAAGTCGTCGTTTAATGCGTAGCTTTTTTGGATAAGGGGAACGCTACCGTAAAAACGAACCAATTGATGATAAAAATAAGCTCTTAAAAAGTGAGCTTCACCCAGCAATTGGTTTTTAACATTCTGGTCTGCAATTCCGTTATCACCCCCTTCAGACAGGCGCTCGATTGTAATGTTACAGGCGCGAATCCGGTTATACATATCATTATAACCCCAGGTACCATCTACCCATCCCAGTGTAGTAGGGTTAATAATACTAGCATTAACCAAATCGATACCCCTATTCGGGTGTGTAAACATTGATTCGTCAGAAACAGAGGATAACATTTGCTCTGAAAAACCACCAACGCCCAATCCGTTGTACAACTCTGTAACAAAAGCTTGTGCCAGGGCTGCATCGTTCCAAACCAGTTCGGCCGAAATCTGATCAGGTGGGTTTACTGATAAAAAATCCTTTTTACATCCGGCGGAAAGCGTGACGCTAAAAATGAATATAATTATAGCGGTGTTTTTAATAATTGGTTTCATATGATAATTTTTTCTAATTCTATTCATAACTAAAAAGTTGCCTTAATACCAGAGTTAATCACTCTTGCCTGTGGATAATATTGTGCACTTGAATTCGTAGACTCCGGATCCCAGATTTTAATTTTATCAAGCGTAAACAAGTTCAGTGCATTAACATATAGTCTTAAGGAACTTAGACCAATTTTTTTACCTAAGCCTTCACCAAGCGTGTAACCCAATTCAACATTTTTCAATCTGATGTAGTTATTGCTTCTAATCCAATAGGTATTATTTGCTGCATTATTGGTATCGGTAAAGTAGGTTTGCCCACGGTTCGACAAACGCGGAAACTCGCTGCTCGGCTTATCGATTGTCCATCTATTAATGTATGACCATTCCAGGAAGTTACCTATATCACCAGATTCTGTAAGTCCCACAATTTGAACGCCACCTGTTGCACCCTGAATTAATGCAGAAAAATCGAAATTTTTATAACCAAGGTTTAAGTTAAAACCACCAGTAAAAGTTGGGGTGTTTGTTTTACCAAGCCTAACCTTGTCATCTCCATTTAATACGCCGTCCCCATTAATATCCTTAAATTTCATATCTCCAGGAACAAGTTTTCCAGAAAAGGCACTATAGTCTAATCTGTTGGCATCAATTTCTGCCTGATCCCTGAAAACACCATCGTACTCATACACCAGCTGTGATCCAGTAGGCATACCGGTGGAGCGTTGCCATTCAGGTGCACCCGGGGTTTCATCCCAGAACACAATTTTATTCTTAGAGTAACCACCATTTATACTCACACCATAGTTAAATTCACCTACACGATCGTTCCAGGAGAACTTAAATTCAAAACCCCGGTTATCAACCTTTCCTAAATTCACAGGAGGCAATTTGTTTGTAATGCCTGAACTTCCAGGTATAGAGTTCCCTCTGGCAATTAAAATATTGGTACGTTTATTATAAAACCCGTCTAACTCCATACTTAATCTGTTATCCAGGAAGGATGCATCCAAACCTACGTTAGCGTTATTGGCCACTTCCCAGCCAAAATCTAAATTAGGAACACGGTTTTCAAAAACAGTTTGGGAAAGCTGATCGTTAATTACATAGTTTCCAAATCCCATCGTACTTAAGTACTGGTATTCGGCCAATGCATCGCCAAAATAGGCTTCAGCACCCATCTGTCCCCATGATGCTCTAAGCTTCAGATTGTCTACAAAATTTACATTATTTTTAAAGAAACCCTCTTCAGATAATCTCCACCCAACAGATACACCTGGAAAAAATCCAAAACGTTTGTCTTCTGGGAATATATACGAACCATCAACTCTCCATAAAAATTCTGCAAGATATTTTTCTTTGTAATTATACCCTACACGACCGAAATAACTTAAGCGAGCACGCTTAAATAAATTGTTTGGGCCCCCTGTTGGATTACCAACAGTTTGCTCACGGTCGCTACCAGCAAGAAGCTCTTGTAAAGCAGTAGAAAGGAAGTACCTCCTTGATGCAGAAAAACCGTCGTTGTTTACTGTTTCCTTGGTAACACCAGCCATTAAATTAAAACTATGATCTGCTATTTTTTTGTCATAGTTTATCATTCCCATCAGGTTTATGGCTAATTGACCACCAGCAGTTTCAGATAAACTGGCATCAGTACGTTCAGAACGCACAGAACCTGTTAGCAATGGCGACACTCCATCTGCTTCAAAGGTTTTCTCATCCCAATAATAAAGCGTCCATGGTTTTTGCCAACGTTTCTGGCGACCAGAAAATTTATCAATGGACGCTGTACCTGTAACAGAAAGCCCCTCAACCCAAGGTATTTTAATGTCTATTTTACCGGTAGATTGAAAATAATCTCTTGTATCTCTGTTATATCCTGATAAATCTGTAGAAACCACATAAGGGTTAAATCCATACTCAATATCTGGTCCTGGTAAACCATTTGGCCATACTTCAATTTCAGTAGGCTTACCACGCATTAACATCCTGAAGATATCTCCTGCACCAACCGTTGGAAAATTACGGACTTCCTCTCTTCCTGTAATTCCTAAAGTTGCAGTAATATACTGGCTAAGTTTAGCCTCCAAATTAACCCTTAAATCATATTGCTGATAACCGGTAGCTGATTTTTCATAATAACCATCCTGATCAAGATACCCTAAAGACACCAGATATTTGATATTTTCCGCACCACCAGTAATTTGCATGTTATGGCGTTGTTGTGGCGACCATTTTTTTAAGGTTGTTCCAAACCAATCTGTATTTGGGTAACGTAGAGGATCACTGCCATCAGCCAGTTTTTGCATTTCGTCTGGACGGTAAGCAGGGTTAAGCGTATTACCATTGTCTGGACGTACATAAGACCCTGTAGTTTTAAACGCATCCCAGGCTGACTGCCATTGACTTACAGGCAAATCTGAACCGAAAATATTTAACTCATTCAAAATCTCTGCATATTGTGAAGAGTTCGACATTTTTGGCGTTCTGGTAGGTTGCTGCAAACCATAGCTAAAATCATATGAAAATTGAGGCTTTCCAGATTTACCCTGTTTTGTGGTAATGAGGATAACACCATTCGCAGCCCTGGAACCATAAATAGCAGCAGAAGCATCTTTTAGAACGGAAACACTCTCCACATCGTTAGGGTTTATCCTTTCCAAACCACCTGCACGATTTGGCACCCCATCAATTACAATGAGGGCATCATTATTTCCTAGTGAATTTACCCCACGGATTCTGATAGTTGAACCATCATAACCAGGCTCTCCACTGGACTGCAATGCGGTTACACCAGGTAATCTTCCCGCTAAGGAGTTTGATAAGTTTACGGTGGGCGTTTTTGCCAGTTCGGATCCTTTTACTGCCGTTACAGCACCTGATACAACAGCTTTCTTCTGCGTACCATAACCTACCACGATCACTTCCGACAACTCCTGGCTGTTTTCAAGCAATCGAATATTTAATGTTGCTTGTTTATTAACAGGCACTTCCTGCGTTACAAAACCCATATACGAGAAAACCAGCGTACCATTATCAGGAACCTGGATGGAATAGCGTCCGTTTTGATCAGTAGATGTTGCAATATCCGCATTTTTCAATTTTACACTCACGCCAGGAATGCCACCGCCTCTTGCGTCGGTAACCTGCCCTTTTACAGTTATATCTGCGCGAACAGACTTTATTACCACAAGATCATCGGCAAAAGCCTCATGCTTTAGGCCTGTGCCTTTTAAGATAAATAACAGGGCATCCGATATGAGGATGTCATTTTCAATAAGTGTGATATCCTTATCTAAAGAAATATCTTGCTCATTATACATTAATCGGAATTCACCTTTCTTTTCCAAAGTAACTAATGCTTCTTTCAACGACACCTTTTTCAGGCTGACGCTAATCCTTGTTTTTTGTGAAAACGTTTTAGCAGATACTTGCAGGCAAATGAGAAAGGATAAAACAAAAGTCCAGTTCATCATTAGTATTAATTTTTTAGTAGAAAACTGGTTACAGAGAACATCATTGTATAGTCCTTTTTTTTTCATAAATTGTTAATTTCTAGGTTTAAAATCTGATAGTAGCAGGGCTACTTCTGTGGTTCTGTGGAGCGTTTACAACGCTCTGGTTCAATAAATAATTACTTCATTAGCGGTAAGTTTAAATTTAAAAGGTTTAATAAGTTGCATTGCGATTAAAGCTTCTTTAATGTTTTCGTTTTTAAGAACACCCGTAAACCGATAAGACTCCGGAACTGTCTCTGCTACAGTTAATTTTACATCATACCAGCCTTCCAGCTTAGGTTTAAGTTCTTCTAAAGATTCATCTTTGAACACCAGAATACTATCCTTCCAGGCTAATTCCTGAATATATTGGTGCCTGCCAATTAACATCGGCTTTAAATGTTCAATGGTTAAGGTCAAGTCAGAGTGATCACTTTTTTTTCCAGCGCCTAAAAACCCAGGCGCTTGAGCGGCTTCCAAGGCAAATTTTTCAGAAGGATTTAACATAATCTTCTGTTTAGGACGGGTGTGAACAGAAAGCTCTATAGCACCATTGATTAATGTGGCTTCAGAGCGCTTTTCATCTGGATATGCCCTTACGTTAAATGTGGTGCCCAATACCTTAACAGAGAATTTCCCTGTACGTACCAAAAAGGGTTGGGTGTGGTGGTGGGCAACATCAAAATAAGCTTCACCTAATAAATAAACAGTACGTTTGGATTTTTTGCCAAGATCGGCAGGATAAGAAAGTTTACTGTTGGCGTTCAGCCATATCAGTGTCCCGTCAGGCAAAGTCACTTTCTTTCGAATACCTTTCCCAGCTACAATTTCTATGGTTGGACCAGTTGTGTTGTCATGATAGAAATAAACCAGCGTTAATATGCTGAGTATAAATAAAAATACTAAACTTCCTATTAATTTCGTTTTTCTAAATTCGTTAGCATATTTAGCTTGATGGCCTTGATAAGCTATTTCTGTATCCAGCTCTGCCCCACCAGTTACAGGTGAATTTGCCCACACTTGAATTAAGAACTCTTCGTAATAGACAGCGTCAGGAAATCGACTCATCAATTCATTTAACTCGTCTAGTTCGTATTGGCTTGCCTCTCCGGCCATTTTACGGGCCAGTAATTCCAAGATCTTGTTTTTATCCATATGGATTCGGAAGGTTTATACTGGTTATATGGTAAGGACAGTTTTTACTAGAAAACTCCCTAGTGCAACAAGAAATATTTTTACTTTAGTTTGTATTCGAGCTGTAGAAGTACAGTTAATTTTTTTACTGCGGTCACTAAATGCGCATCAACAGTTTTAGTCGATATATTCAATATGGAGGCGGTTTCCTTATAGCTACACCCATCTTCCTTAATAAGTTTAAATACCATTTTGCATTGCTTTGGCAAACTGTTAATGGCGTCTTGAAGTTTTTCTTTTAGTTCCCCATTAATGAGCGATTGTTCTGGGTCTAAATCACTTAATACCATTTCGATTTCCAGGTCGTCGATAGCCAGTAATTGATGTTTTTTATCGCTATTAATAACATTTAAGGATCGATTACGCGCCATTACAAAGGAATAAATCTTGATGTTTCTGATCGTTAACAGCGATTTTCTGTTCCTCCAAAGAGAAATCAACACATCATTTGCAACCTCTTCTGCCGGTTCTCTTGATTTTAACAAAGAAAAACTAAAACTGAATAACGCAGGATACAAATACTTAAACAGCTCTTTATAAGCCTGCTGACTGTTATACAAAGAAATCTGATTAACAAGATGACTCAGGTCAGGTAGTTGGGTTTGCATAAGTTTACATTTGGGTAATCCAAAATAGAAAATTAAAACCGTGTAAACAACTAAACCTCCATCAATAAAATTGCATTTGTGTTACCCTGTTGTATCGCAAGATCAATTGCAGTTAAGCCACGATTCTCCCTAATGTATAAATCTGCACCGTTTTTCACCATAATACTTACCAATTCGTCACGACCGAATAAAACGGCAAACATGAGGGCAGTTCCCCCGTTTGCATGCTGCAGGTTCAGGTCTGCACCATGAGTGATTAGCAGGTTGGCAATTTCAGGGTACCCTTTGAAACAAACTCCCATCAGAGCAGTGTTGCCGCCGTAGTCCTGGATATTTACATCAGCGTTGGCAGCTAATAAGAGATTAACAGACTCCGCCTGATCATTATAACTTGCAACAATCAGGGGAGTAAATCCTTTGGCATCCTGTGTATTTACATCAGCGCCATCGGCAATTAAAGTTTGCAGCAAAACCAGATCACCTGTTCTTGCTGCATTAAATAGTTGACCATTAGGAAATGCCATAGTCGTTGTTTAAAATCCTTTTATACCAATTAATAAGATTTACTTTCACGGCTATCCTCTTCTGCCTGTGCAATCGCATTGGTAGCATTTGCGTTTCCCATACCACCTTTATCCCTGCCAATTGAAGATGCACTGGCTAAACCTTCTTTTACCCTGCGGCCATAGTCTGCATCACATTGCATAAACAGGTCTATCATTTTATCCTTAATCACTTGGTTAACGTTAGCCAGGGTGTCAACTAGATTCTTGATCAATTCATCACGTTCCCAATCCTCAAAATTACGATAAGTCTCACCAGCTTGCTGAAAGTTGTTTTGTTTCTCAATCTTCTGGCGAACCAATGCAGCATGATACATTGGCGTATGGTCTTTTCCTATGCGTGGTGCTTCCTGCGGACCGCCAAGGTTAGACGGTTCATAATTAACATGAGGATTGTTCATCCTGGTACCTCCCTGGTTATACGCCATCTGACCATCACGTTGATTCGTATGCACCTTTGATTTGGGTGCGTTAATTGGTAATTGCAGGTAATTAGTACCCACTCGATACCGCTGCGTATCTGAATAAGAGAAAGTTCTTCCCTGCAACATTTTATCATCCGAAAAATCTAGTCCGTCAACAAGAACACCCGTTCCAAAAGCAGCCTGTTCCACTTCAGCAAAATAGTTCTCCGGATTCCTGTTTAACGTCATCTTTCCAACTGGTAACCATGGAAACTGTTCCTTAGGCCAAATTTTAGTGTCATCAAGTGGGTCGAAATCAAGTTCTGGGTGTTCCCCATCCTCCATGATCTGGACATTTAGTTCCCACTGCGGAAAATTACCAGTTTTAATGGCTTCATATAAATCCTGGGTGGCATGATTAAAGCTTTTGCCCTGAATTTCATTCGCCTGTTCCTGCGTCAGGTTTTTAATACCTTGCAGAGGTTCCCAGTGGTATTTAACTAAAACACCTACACCATCGCTGTTAACCCATTTGTAGGTATTCACACCCGAACCCTGCATATGACGGTAATTGGCCGGAATACCCCATGGTGAAAACAGAAAGGTAATCATGTGCATCGCTTCCGGCGTATTGCTGATAAAGTCAAACTGACGTTCTCCATCTTGAACATTGGTTACAGGATCTGGTTTAAAAGAATGGATAAAATCAGGGAATTTAAGGGCGTCACGAATAAAAAATATTTTTAGGTTGTTCCCTACAAGGTCCCAATTTCCGTCTTCGGTATACATCTTGACTGCAAAACCTCGCGGATCACGCAGGGTTTCTGGTGAATGCCCTCCATGAATAACGGTAGAGAAGCGTACAAAGCAGGTTGTTTGTTTACCTTTTTCTTGAAGAAAACGGGCTCGGGTATATTTCGAAATAGGTTCATCACCTACCATACCATAGGCTTCAAAAACGCCATGCGCACCCGCACCCCGGGCATGAACAACACGCTCTGGAATCCTCTCCCTGTCAAAATGCGACATCTTTTCCAGGAAATGATAATTCTCAAGGGTCACAGGTCCGCGACGACCAACAGTTCTTAAATTCTGGTTATCGTAAACGGGATGGCCATTCCGGGTTGTTAAATTATCTTGTTCGCTCATAACAAATGATTTAGGTTCATCACTAAACTAAATATACCAAATTTAAATCACCATAAAAAGTGTATACAGAAAAATAAGTTTCTCCACATCACAACCGGCTTTAAATCAAAACCCTGAAAGTAATTCGAGCCTATAAAGGCAGTTTCTCCTGTGTCATGTGGAAAACTAGGAACCTGAATCACCCCGCATTACAGATAAATTTGCCTACTCTATTAATACATACTATGGCTACAACTTCAAAAATTAAGACCAATAAACATACGGGAAAGGGACTCCTTTTTCGACGCTATTTTACAAAAGAAAATACGCCTGTTTTTGACCTTTTTACTTATGAAAAGCGCAGCTCGGTAATTCGGAATCCTGCCGGCGACGCTGTATTCGAGATGAACAATGTAGAAGTACCAGCATCATGGAGCCAGGTGGCAACAGATATCCTGGCTCAAAAGTACTTCAGAAAAGCGGGCGTTCCGCAGACAGATGGCAGCTTAGGTGGCGAAACAAGCATCAGACAAGTTGCACACCGTATGGCTAACTGCTGGAAACAATGGGGTGAACAACACCAGTATTTCGCGTCTGAAAAGGATGCCGATATTTTCTACGACGAATTAGTATATACCATTGTTGGCCAGTTGGCAGCACCTAACTCTCCACAGTGGTTCAATACCGGACTCCACTCTTCTTACCAGATAACCGGAAAACCACAGGGTCATTATTATGTAGATCCTCAAACAGAAGAATTAAAAAACTCTACTTCAGCATACGAACGGCCACAACCTCATGCCTGTTTTATCCTATCCGTTAATGACGACCTAGTGAATGATGGTGGTATCATGGACCTTTGGGTGCGCGAGGCACGTATTTTCAAGTACGGATCAGGTGTGGGCACAAATTATTCGGCCATACGTGGCGAAAATGAGAAACTTTCTGGTGGCGGGTACTCCTCGGGCCTTATGTCTTTCCTTAAAATCGGAGATCGTGCTGCAGGAGCAATTAAATCAGGTGGTACCACACGTCGTGCCGCCAAAATGGTTTGTTTAAATATAGACCATCCGGAAATCGAGAAATTCGTGAACTGGAAAGTTGAAGAAGAGAAGAAAGTGGCCGCCTTGATTGCTGCAGGCTACGATCCAGATTATGAAGGCGAAGCTTACCGTACCGTTTCTGGTCAAAACTCCAACAACTCTGTCCGCATTCCCAATGCTTTTTTCAAAGCTAAAGAACAAGGTAAAAATTGGGACCTCACTGGCCGTGTTAAAGGTAATGTTGTAAAAAGTGTCCCTACAGAAAAGCTATGGCAGGACATCGCTTTCGCCGCATGGGCCTGTGCTGATCCTGGCGTACAATACGATACTACAATTAACGAGTGGCATACTTGTCCCAAAGGTGGCCGCATCAATGCATCGAACCCCTGTTCAGAATACATGTTCCTTGACAATACCGCCTGTAACCTGGCATCCATTAATCTTGCACATTTTTTCGACCCTAAATCACTCACCTTTGATGTAAAAGGGTTCGAACATGCTTGCCGCATCTGGACTGTGGTATTGGAAATCTCTGTATTGATGGCACAGTTCCCTTCAAAAGAAGTAGCACAACTGTCGTACGATTACCGCACCCTGGGCTTAGGTTATGCTAACCTAGGTTCGATGCTGATGGTAGCAGGCATTCCCTACGACAGCGATAAAGGACGTGCCATTGGAGGTTCAATCACCGCTATTATGACTGGTACCGCATATGCCACTTCAGCAGAACTTGCCGCAGCACTCGGCACTTTTAAAAGATTCCAGGAAAACAAGGAGAACATGCTACGGGTAATGCGCAACCACCGTTACGCCGCTTATAATGCCAATGAATACGATGGCCTTGAAATTACGCCTCGGGGACTTGATCCTAAGTTTTGCCCAGACTACCTGCTTTCAGCAGCATGCAACGCTTGGGACAAAGCAGTGGAACTAGGTG
>NZ_JAZQNU010000035.1:0-2302 GCF_045627485.1 Pedobacter sp.
TTGTCCCTCTCTATTGTCTTCCTAAGACCGCTTGGCCTCCGACTTGTTTAATAAAATAAATAATAAAAGGGATTGTCTAGCTAAATATAGACTTTAGATACGGCAAAATTATTCCTGTGGGAACAACACGACACCTGGAAATATAGGTTCAGGCCGTGCCTAATAATGCAAAAAAACGTTAATTTTGATTAGATCATCAAAATAACGTTTTTTTGCGTTGGGATAGCCCCCAGTAGTTTTACTTACCTACAGTTACTGTTTTTGCAGAACTTGTATTTCCTGCAACGTCTGTTGCTGTTATGGTAATAACAGTACCAGATTTTTGTTTGGAAATATTGATCGAGAATTTCCCTTTTTGATCAGCTGTTGCAGTTCCTATTGCTGTATTTCCTACTTTAGCGGTAACAGTTGCACCAGCTTCAGCTTTACCTGTGATTTTTGTAGATGATGTATTTACTTTGTCGACTGAAGGTGTTTCTGGTGCTGTTTTATCTATTACGATAACAGTAGTAGCTTCGCTCGTATTGCCAACCTTGTTTGTCGCTGTTACTTTAATTTCGGTACCAGCACTTTGTTTCTTTATTTTAAAGCTAAAGTTACCAGATTTGTCTGCTGTAACACTGCCTTGAGATTTATTAGAGATATAAAGCTTAACAGTTGCGCCCGCTTCTGTTTTGCCAGATATTTTTGTATCTATATCTGAAACTTCGTTAACTGTTGGTGCTGCTGGAGCTGTTTTATTAATCGTAAAGTTAACAGTTGTTGCGTTACCTGCAGCATCTGTTACGACTAATGTGTATTGACCCTCTTTACTAATCACAGACTTATTTGCCAATGGCTCACCATTCAACTGAGCAGAACCTTCATTAAAGGAAATTGTTACATTGGTGTTGTATAGACCATTGTTCTTCACACCAGTTACTTTCGGTGCTGTTTTATCGATTGTGAAATTAATAATGATTTTCTTGTTAGCTGAATCAGTTACTTCTAAAGTATATTTACCTTCAGCCTTTACAACCGTGTTATTTTTAAACTTTTTGCCGTTAAGTTTTGCAGTGCCCTCGGTAAAGGAAATTGTTACATTGTGGTTATAGAAACCGCCATCTTCTACGCCACTAACGATAGGAGTAGGAGCCGGAGCCGGCTTATCATAGTTCACAATAATTTCTTTATCAGCATGGTTACCTGCCTCGTCAGTTACAGTAATTTTTACTTTATTTTCACCAGCTGTTAACCCATTGATCGTAGCACTAAATGTACCGTCTTGATTGAGAATAATTGGTGTTGTACCTTCTTGTATTTCGTTATTGCTGTTTGTGAGAACATAGGCTGTCGTTAATTTCGTATTAACATCGTAATCTTCCTCAAAAACAGCAGCAACAGCTGCTTTCCAATCAATATATGAATCTTCAATAGCTCCTGATAGTTCAACAGAAGAAGTACCTGTTGTTAGAGCTTCCTCAGATACGATTTGAGGCGCTGTTGTTTTGACATAAATTGGACCTACATAGTTTTGTGTAGCATAAGCTGTATTTGATGAATTTAAAGTTGATAAATCAATAGTATAAACTCCATCTGGAGCTTTTACTCTTCCAACTCCTGGATTATAAGAAGTGTATGAACCATCGAATGCAACCGTTTTTGGCCCTGTAGTCGTTGAAGTAGTTTGTCGTAGATAGCCTACATAGCCATCTCCGTAATAACCAGCATCCTGATTAAGAGCATCCCAAAGTTCAACATACGTATAGTACTGAAGATTATGGAATTCATAACGAACGGTTGTACTATCTAATACTCCATCACCATTTGGAGAAATCGCTGGATTATCTATTGTATAGCTTTTTAGTCCTGTAGGAGGGCCGAAGTTAGCAGCAAATGGTAATGTTAATTTTGTTGTACCATTTGTAAGATGGATATAACCTAAAATCTCATTACCTACAGAACCCGTTCCTGCTGGGACATTTAATGTTACTTCTAATTCACTTTCACCAGAAGCATCGAGCGTGAAATTGGATTTATTTACAGTGACAGTTGAGCCTGCTAAAGTACCTGTTGCTGCCTTCGTAACCTGAACAGAAACAGAGTAGTCACTAGCTTTTCCTGTCAGATTTTCTACTAGAATGTTTTTTGTAATAGAAGTAGAGTTTGTTGAATTAGGTGTAACATTTCCAAAGGTTACAGATCCTTTAGTATTTTCGTACGTTTGGTTAGAGAAAATCGTTGTATCAAGAGAATAGGCTAATGCTTCGGTAGTCACAGCTTTTAACGGCTGCACACGTCCAGCACCTTGTGCGAAAACATC
>NZ_JAZQNU010000036.1:0-9696 GCF_045627485.1 Pedobacter sp.
TGACACAAACTGTAACCACCACACTTAAAGCCAAAATCAGCCCTAAAGAAACCATCAAGCCGGCCCCCAAGGAACCCCAAGTCACTGTCAGCAGCAAAAAAATTGATACACTGGCTTCCAAGGAACCTAAAGTCGATCTCAACCCGAAACAGCCAACCGACCAAAGTAAATCTCTTGGCACCATTGAAACTGAGCTAGACGCAATTTTTAATTAAAAAATCTAAAGCAGTCTAAAGCAGTCTAAAGCAATCTAAAAAACAAACCTTCCGTAGTGATGACTTCGGGAGGCTTATTCCCATTCCCCCACCTGATTTAGATCATTGCTACCAGTACACTTATATTGGTGATTTTCTGCCTTCGGGCAGCGCTTATTACCACACAATCTACAAACAATCATAATCATCGGAAATACATCATTTTCCCTGTAACATTGGCGGCAATCATAGGATTCATGCTGACCAGATAAAAGTTGCTGTAGTTTCAGCATTTTCATATCCCTTATTCTATTTATTTTTGATGAACCCTTGATGGAACACGAACAGTCAACCGTCCGCTATACTTTTTTTTCTGAAAGCGCTATGGGTAATTTTTCATTGTTGCTGATCATGTCAGCTACAACCTCAGCAACAAGATCAACAATCCCAGAGAATGCTTTAGATTGTTCTGTATCGAGCCAAGACAGTGACGGAAATTCGGCACATAGACCGACATACTTATTATCTTCTGCCGACCATGTAACACGATAAGTATATTTTTTGCTATCCATTGGACACCTCACAATGTCTTAAGTTTATCAAGTGCAGCCAATATTTGCCTAACCTGATAAGGTTTAGCCTTTGCGCTATCATCTTGAAGATTAATATAAGGATCGCCTTGCCACGGTATTAGCTTACACGAACAAAAATAAGTGGTAGGGTAAAAATAAGAATAGGATGTTGATTTACACAGGAACATGCACTTAATGACAAAAAATCAAAATTTGCACATTTATAATCATTAAAACCCTCTGGATCGAAGTAGTGCTATATTTGGTTTTATTATTTAGCTATTTTTTTGACTGGTGATGCTCTATGGCCCAAAGTAATCCCGATCCACTTACAACAGATCCAGTGACCACAACTCTCATTGAACAACTTGTAGTGCTGGAAAAAAAAGTAAACGGGATCAGCGACCGTACCGCCACCGCAGCTCAAAATATTATCCGTTTCGACCTGATCAACCAATACCAAAAAGAATTCAATACCGCTTATCCCGAACTGACCGGCCACTTTGATGACAAAATCAAAACGCTCACCAGCCTGCAACAAGATCTCATTGCCAAGTTACAGCAACTGGAACAAGATCAGACAGGCGCAAGCACAGAGCCGGAAGCGTTCAAGGCAAAACTGCAAAGCCTGAAAGACCGGATTAAAAGCTACAAACAAGAACTGGCCAATACTAAAAAAAACCTGACCGCCCATAAGCATGAGTTTTCCGCTATTGGTAAGGAAATTGCGGCCAAGCGCAAAAAGCTGCAAAGCGTGATCAAAAAAATTGAAGCACTGAACAGGGAGAAGCAAGACTCGCAGGCAAAAATTAATGAACAGCGCCATAACCTTGAATATATGCAATTCCCGCCCTTGAGTGAAAATCCGGCTACAGTACAGCACAAGTTTATTGCTGGCATCTCGACATATAAGATCTTAAATGTCGATAAGGCCTTAGCGCAGGAAATCACCGGTGCCCTGCATCTCGATTCTTTTAATGCTATTTTGGAGGAATTGGGCTATCTGCTTAATACACATCCAAATCGCATTCTGATGGTTTACCAAAGCGGCCTTAAATTTGCCTATGACCTTGAGGTCAACGAGAATCTGCGCTCATTCTATGCCTCATATAACAAACCAAGTAAATCATGGTGGCTCTCACCAAGAGAAAGTGATTACCACACCACCCAACACCTGAATGGCTATATCAGCTCAAGGTTCAATGTGGTGGTTGATCTTGATAACCGGCTGCTATACGTCCTAAAGGATGTGGACATGCTGGGTATCATCGCAGAACGCAAAGCACATCCAAAAATCAGACTGATGCAAGGAACGATCAATCTGAGTAAACCGGATCTGCTTGCCATGTTGAGTCCCTGCTATCTGGATCAACCCGAAGAAAACCCCTTTAATAATGAACGCGGAATTTCAATATACAGCCCTACCAGCAAACAGTTTGAGCCATTGAAAAAGAGCACCACAATTTTCACCAAGCTGCCCGAGCTGTTATTCAGGTTCTCGACACAGGGCACATACCGGTTTATGAAAATCGATATCCAGCTGCAGGAAATCAATTCTGACCAACATGGTAGCGATCAGAGGTTCGAGATATTAACTTACCGGAACCAACTCATCGACATTAGCGAAAATGATTTTTCCATGCAGGATTTTTAAAATGCAAAAAAAACACTGCAGGTTATTAGGGTATATACTTTAGACATACAGAAGATATGACCGCAGGCAACAAGAAATTATTTACTTACCTGCACTCATTCAAAACCAAAAGAATGCTTAACAATAAAATGAGGCTCAAGATGTCAAAACTTAAATTACTCGCAGTTTCAGCACTTACCCTTTTCGCCACGCATGCTTTAGCGGCAAAAGACAGTCAGAGCGCCCTGATTAGCAAGGCCACGACACTTGCGAGCAAAGGTCAGATTAATGAAGCCTGTCAGAATTTCTACAAGGCTTATGGTCTGGGGTACCAAGGCAACCCAAAGAAAAGTAGCGATCCCAAGGAGAATAAAACCTATGTGAAAGCGGCACTAGAAGCAGCAGCCTGCATGGAAAGAGAGCGTGGCCCATTTGATTATGATGCCGCTACGGTCTACCACGACCTGTCAGGAAATTATAATTCCAAAGAAGCACATGAGCGACTGAACCAGATGCAGCAGATCAGCCTTAAAGAAGCCTCCCTGCTCAAATCCCATGGTCTGCAAGACTTTACCAAAGCGAATGCAGCCACCAACAATGCCTGCAAACATGCGGAATTTGGCTACTACCTTGGATTCTTAGGGACAGAAGACCAGAAAAAAGATGAAAAGGCGAATGCTGGCTATGTGATCAATGGAATCTACCACAGCACCTGCATGTCATTGAACCCTAATTTCTTTCTCAATGGAGATCCAGAAGTCTCGCGCCTACATGCAATCTCTACCCTAGAAGGACTGGCAAGCGAGTATGGAAGCAGCTTTGCCGCAAAATTACTTGATGCTCAGTGAGCACAGACCGGAATAACAAAAACCCCAGCATAAGCTAGGGTTTTTTATTATTTAAAAAAATTAAGATTCAAAACTGCCATCAAATATACTAATAATCAAACCTAATCAAAAAAGATCTGTTCTTAACAAAATAGATCTTGTATGAATCTTATGGAATATTTACGAGCAATTAAGCTTCATACTACTATTCCATCTAATAAAGCATCTTGGCACATCAATTCCGCATTCAGCATGTTTTCTACAATCCATTCTGGTGAAATATCATCCATACCAAGCCTTTGAAAACTCATATTATTTATGATAGTCCTGTATTCAGAATCGTATTCTTTTAACTGCTTTTGAACTTCATTCATTCTTAATTTTTCAAGATTAAGAAAATCACTATTTTCAGCTTCTTTAAATTTAAGTTGGTTTATAGCAATATCACTTCTAAGGCGTAAGAGTTGATAACACTCGATGTATCTAGTGACTTGTTTAATAGTATTTTCAGCTACTAGCATTTGAGCTTCTACAATTGAATCTTCATCATTTTCTGTGAAAATGATTTGCCAATTATCAATAACACATAATGTATTATTTTCTCGCCTATCTTCATCTTCAATAGCAATATCACGAACAAATAAATCCACACCTTCATCATTTTTGATGTGACTATTTTCTTTATCGGTAATAAAAACCCTTAACTTCATCAAACACATCAATAAATAATATGATTATATTTTGAGTAATATAGTGTGATACTTTATTGCTCAGGATAAAACTTTAATACTAGGTAATCTTTATTACTTGCTTACAATCTTGCCTGCCAAGCCTAATAAACAACGCAGAAGTAAATTTTTTGGTGTAAAGTCCGTTTTAGCTATCATTTCAACATCAAGATCTTTACGATCAATCATTTGAATCACCATTAGCTAAATAAAAAATTGAGGTTCTATTATGTTTTCTTTTCTTATAGCCGTCTAAATATAATTCAGTTTATTCATTTTTCTGTTATATTTAATATAACAAAATAGTATCAAAAGTATAATAATTGCCGAGAACATTATGTATATAGACTGGAATAATTACTTTGCTATCATCCTGTTGGGCGTTTATCTGTTCATGGTGGGTGGTTTTTACTATGTGTTTCTAAAAGCCCTCGATTACGCCTCACTCCAGCTCAACAATAATTTTTTGGTCGTCAAAAGAATCATTACCTGCTCAATGATTTATAGTATTGTCTCATTACTAATAAATAATAAAATCATTGTCTTTACGGATGAAAGAGTAAAAGATGGAGTGGTAATTATCTGCCTTTTGATCTTTCTGGGCATTATTATATCCCAGCTTCACAAGGTCTTAAAACAGCAGCATCTGCTAGATGAAAAAGAGCACAAGCCAGCAGCAACAGTATCAAAAAGCCAGATCCAGAAAGACTACCAAAGAATACTGAAAAAACGTGAACAAGAACTGGTGAAATCGGCCAAAAAAAAGAACACATAGTGTTCTTTTTTAATGAATAGGTTCAGCCAATTAAGCTTCAGCACTCTTGCGGCGGTTTTTTCGACGCGCCTCTTTACGCTTTTCACTTAAAATTACTTTTTCATAGTCAATCAGCTCCTGCAAGGTAAAACCTACCGACTTCGCAAGCGCCTTGGCTTGATCCAAAGCATCAAGAAGCTGTTGCTGTTTTTTCTTCTCGATCGCTTCTTCGACCTGTTTTAATTGTTGTTCCAATGTTTCTAATTCAACATCTGTACCGATATCATCTTTAATAAGTGACTTGGTTGAATCACTTAACGGGCTTGAACTACTCATTATCTTTCCGCCTTTATATGAAAGTCTCATTAGCGGGAATTTTAACACCATAAGCAGCACAAAATAATGGCAAACTGACGAAGAAACAAACAAAAAGTCTTATAAACTTACAATAAAGTTTTTTATATCACTATATTTATCCAGAATATAGAAACAGTCTTGCGTCATTTAGCACTTTTACTCATAAAACGGCCTTAGACAACACTATTTCAAGTTAAGGATCTTCGACCTGAGTTTTTAATTGCTTAGGGATAAATTCCTGATTAATCGTGGTTGTGACTGCTTTGGACAAAGTACCGTTATTAAATATATCAACGGCCAACCTTTTATTTGCAAGTACGCTTCTCGCAGAGGTATTAAAAGTAAAAGTAAGAATGCATCCGGTCTTTAATAATTTTTTTGGATTGGCTATCGCATTCGCATTTACTGCGCCCGTCACAGTCGAAGCTCCGTACTTTGATGATACCGAAGTATCACTCGGCAAGGAACACGCATTTTCTTTGGCAATTGTATAAGCCACCTGAATCCGTTGCGTATCAAAAACCGCCATCGCCTCCATTACCTGTGCTTTTGTACCTCTTGACTGCTGTGAAGATACTACCATTACCACCAGTATACTCACGATGGCTACAGTTATCATGACTTCGATCAGCGAAAAACCCGACTGCCGGTGCATTTGTATAGGTGACATTTTTATGTTCTGCATTTTTTCTTTCAATCTACACCATTTCATTTTTTTAAAAATCCATAGATAGAAAAAACCAGATCTCTGACAAAATTTTTAAACATTCTGAAACATTTAATCCGATGTACTAGATAGAATTTCTTTAGTATTTCCCATCTACAGGCATGTAAAAAAAATAAAAAAGTTATATTTACAGAGTTAACAATATTTGAAAAGAGATTATGAAAAATATTCTTATTGTGGGAGCCGACAGTTTTTTAGGCTGTCATCTTATACAATATTTTCTCAATCGTGGTTTCAATATTTTCGCACTAGGAAAAAATCCTAGTACAGCGCAACCCGAATGCATCTGGGTTGAAGATCTAGACGAACTGAGTAAAATCCCAATTGACCATATTTTTAATCTTGTGGACGGGTCAATCTGCGCAAAACGCTGGACATTTAAAAGAAAAAAGCAGCTTGTATCCGGTCTAGTGCGCTCTACCAAATCACTGATGAACTGGATCAGAGAAAATAACAAAAATCTAAAAACGATTATAACCACCTCAAGCACCCATTATTACGGGATTTGCCCTAGATACAAATGGGCCAATACCTGCAGCGAAAACCAGCATCCCCAACCTTTCTTCATCTCGAAACTTTATCAATTACTAGAAAACGCCGCACTGCGTGATCATCCAAACGCCAAGGTAGTTCGTCTAGGAATAGTGCTGGATAACAAAAGCGGGATATTCCTCAAATTACTCAAACCACTGCGCAATAATCTGGTAGGTCATATAGGTAATGGCCGGCAACCTTTTAACTGGATACACATAGAAGATGTGTGCAGAGCTTTTGAATATCTAATCACCATCGAAACATCTACTCAGTATTTTAATCTGGTCGCACCAGAAAATATAAATCAAAAAGAGATGGTCGATGTATCGACCCAGCATTTCAGAAAAGCCCCTATTTTTAATCCGCCGTACTGGATCTACAAATTAATTCTGGGTGAAAGATCTGATTGCCTGATTAACGGCCAGCACTGCGAACCCAAAGCCCTAACAGACAATTACTTTATCTTTAAGCACACGAATCTCAAAGACGCTCTAGAAAACCTGTTTCCAAGAAACAATGAAAATATTATTTTTTATTATTTAAAGAAAATATCCAAAAAAATAGAAAATATTATCTTCCACTTAATAATTTATTTGTTTATGATTATCAACAGGAAACCAAATAAATCAAACAAGTGATTTTATAATGTCATATCCAACAATTATAAGTAACCCTGTAATTCAAGATGAAGACGTACCCCCTTGGGGCAGAGATTACCAAAACAATATTGTAGAAGCATTAATTGATCCTACATTTTATGGTATCGATATCCTCAAACAAACCCACCTGAAATACAGCAATCAGTTTTCCCAGATCGCACCCAGCTATACCCAATCTGAACTGTTGGAACGGGCCTTTTACCCGCCCGACCCTTATGACATCCAAGTCACCCTTGCAAAGATCTGTAAGGCCTTTAACGTGATAGACAAGAAAACGCTGGCAATCAAGTCAAAGCTCAACCCAGAAGGCGGAATTGAATTTATCTTTTATTTCCACCCGATTGATTACACATCAGGGAAAAGTATCGTTCAGAAAATAGTAACCCAAAAACAATGCAATCCAGCTCTCGCCAAGCACCTTGAGGCGTTTAGAAAGGTAAGCCCAACCAGTCGCTTCCACTATTCCAGTGCGCTGAAAGCCTACGACAAGCTACACGCCACCCCAAACATGTCGGCCAGCGATCCTGTCCAAGACATATTCTCTGATTTTCTCAACAAATTTGATTTGATTATAGACCTGAGCAACTGCGCACTCTATAAGCGCAATTATGACATCGTACTGGAATCGGTACTGGAGCAGAATTGCCATCTGGAACAGGCACCCATTTTTGATGTAGAGCTGCTTAAAAAATGTGTTAATGATTTTACCAGTCAACAAAGTCAGAACGGGGTTAATAGTCATGTGATTCACAAGATCTACATATATAGCCAACACCCAGATAAAAAGCCCAAGTTAATGTCCAGATTCAAGAAAGGACGCTGCGGCAATAATAAATTCCCTGCAGAATATGCCGCCGCACATAAATATTTGCTCATTGCAGCATGCAACCATCACATTTCAATTGATGCACTCATCGATATGGAAAAACTCGGTCAGCTCAGCAAAGATAAAACCGCCAATCTTGCAGTATGTGTGCTTGAGTATGAAAAAAGATTTAGACAGGGCAAGCTGAAAAAAAAATACGTTCTTTGCGCAAAAGAAAGAACTTGCGGATCACCTTACTACCATCTGTCGATCAAATAGATCTACTGAATAATTCGGCCCCCTTATCAACCATTAAATAAGGGGGCTTTTCTGATTTCAGTAGGGGTTATTTAAAGTTTTTTAGCAAAAATCAGACCACACTACTCAATTTTTTCATTGGTTTTTTTGTTTAGATAGTCCCCAGCGTTGTTGGCTTTATCTATATAATCCTTCCAAAGAAAATTAGCATATATAAATATTATTATGGGCACTATGCCCCACTCCTTTGAGTATTTGATCAACTTTGCAAAACAATGCTAACCATATAATAAAATATAATGTCAGAAGTATGACCAAATAATAGAGAATATCTATTTTCCCTTGAGCCTTAGCCAAGTATCCCTCAGCTTCAGCAATATTCATAAAAGATTTTTTCTCTGTCATACCTGTAATACATTTTCAATCATTATTATTTGATGTAATTTTTCACCAGACCCGTCAGATCCCTGTAAATCAATCCCACCACCCCCAATCCATCTGGCTGAATAATGATCTGCACCCCCAATTCATCAACGCATGCTGCTTGTTTTTCTTTAATGCGTGGATTGGTGTCGATGTCGCCACAATCTTCGTTGACTGTTATTTTTCTTAAAAAACTAAGGACTAACCACATGGCACAAGCCTTTTTTCTATATATATATGTTCAAAGGTACAATAAAACTGATCACAAAAAAACCAAAAATAAATAATTAAAAAAAATAAATAAATAAATCTGCGCTGTTACAAAATATTTTTCTATCTTTTTACTGCATTTTTGTAGCTAGTTTTAATAATTGAATTTCGCCAATTAAGCGATATTTTTGCATATTTAACAGCTCTATAGCGCTACAGCATCAAAAGCCAAAAAAATCAATTTTACATTACTTATATTTTTATTTAAAAAAACCAATCTATTTAATTTATTTTTTACCGACGAAAACGTATTTTTTCTGAAAAAATGTTTCGTATAATCCAAAATAATCAAAAATAATACAGAGTGATTTTTTAATATGAACACAACTAATAAAACGACAAGTGATGCCCTCCAATCCTTAACTACCATCGCACAGGAAGTGGCTAATATTCAAAATTCATTTTCAGGAAAAAACCAAGAAGATGCTAAAGCGCTACTGATTGAGCTGACCAGTCTACATCTTGCATTTATTGATGAAAGAAGGATTGTTGAAGCAAACGCCCATGCTCAAGTAACCGAACTGAACAATAGGATTAATAGTTTCAAGGAAACATTAAGCGGCCTGTCTTCGGATGCCAGTTTAAATCAAAATGAAATTAAAACCGTTAAAAATAATATCCGTCAAGCAAGCAATGAGCTAGAAAGCTTAAATAGCAGAACAGAGAAAAATGACCTGTTTATGGATGATTTAATCAGCACTATCACCAACACCTCTACCGCCATTCATCAGTATCTTAAATCTGATAGCGTCACTGCTGCATAGACAAATATCAAGGCATTAAAAAACCCCGCATTTAACGGGGTATTTTTTTGGCTTGTCTTAGAAAATGTACTTCAAGCCAAGTTGTAACTGGTAGTCACCTGAATCAAGCGCATTACCACTGGCATCACCAAAGATATTCCAGTTTTGACCACCCTGATAATTAAAGCCCACACCGTACAGGAAGTCGGAGG